>JAMPYD010000152.1 GCA_023700845.1 Elusimicrobiota bacterium
GAAGCACCGCAAGCAGAAGGCGATTACCGCCTTCGACGTGGCTCTGGAGGCGTGCCGGGCGCTGCTCCCGACCGATCTCCGGCCCAAGCCGGACCTGCGGCGCGCGACCGTGCTGGCGCGGTTCGCCGTCGCGATGACGAAGTAAGACGCCCTCCGCGGCCGCGGAGGGCGTCCGTATTTCTTCAGGGCGCCAGCCACTCGCCCGCGGGGACGGCGCGGGCCTCGTTCTTCCAGTGGGCGGGAAATTCGGCGTGGTCGCGTTCGTAGAGCTCCTGAACCGCCTCCCATGACAGCGCTCCGGCCGGGGCGGCGGGCGCGGCCTCGTCGGCCGGGGGCGGAGATTTCGCGGCGGCCGCTTTGCGCAGGTCCGCCAGGCGCCGGGCGAGGCCGTCCGTTTCGCGGGCGAGGGCGGCGGGATAGGCGTCGCGCGTCAGCGCGATCATGATCCGGGTGTAGCCCAGGCCTTCCTCCGTGGCCAAAAAGGGGACGACCTCCTTGAGGTGCCTCTCCGCCGCGTCGAGCAGCGCGCGGCGCGGCGCCGTCACCTCCTTGCGCCAGGCTTCGATCGAGGCGCGCGCCGCCGCGAACGCGGCGGGAGGCGTTCCGTGGGCCTTCTCGAAGTGGGCGAAGGCCGCGCGCCAGACGCGGTCCCCGGCGTCCCGCGCGTCGAGCGTCCGCCGGCGGCGCGCGAGCTCCCGGAGACGGGCGGCGACGGCCCCGCCGGGGTCGCGCGCCTCGGCCAGGCTCATCGTCACCCGGTGCGGGGAATCGGTGAACAGGACCTCGGCGTGATAGCCTCCCGCGCCCGTCAGCAGCGCGTCCAGGCGCGCGTCGGGAATCTCCTCGAACCCCAGCTCGCGGGCGGCGACCGCGCCGAGGACGCTGGAGTGGGCTTCATCCTCCTCGAGCCGCGCGATGTGGGAGGAGAGGAACTTCGGCGCGAGCCCGCGCGTCAGCGCGTGGCCGTACAGCTCGTGAGCGAGCGTCTGGTGCAGCCCGTGCGGCGCGGTCAGCAGGCTTTCCTTCAGCAGCACGCGGGCGCTCCCCGTGTCCAGCTCGGCGCGCCCCATGAGGCCCTCGTCCGCCGGGGCGTCGAGGGCGTCGAAGACGACGACGGCCTCGAGGCGGGCGCGGCGGCGGAGCGCCTCCCGCTCACGCGCCGCGCGGGAGCCCTGAAGCGCGGCGAGGGCGCCTTCGATCGCCTCGCGCTCCGCCGCGCGGCCGCGGTCGTCGATCCGGATCCCGGGAAACGCGCGCGAAGGCGTTACGGCGGCGCGCGCCGGGGCGGCCGACAGGAGAAGGCACAGCGCGAGGGCGCTCACGAGGCGGCGATCCCGTCGACGGCCGCGAGGTGGCGGTCCCTCTCGGGGCCGCTCAGCCAGGACGACAGGAAGGAGTTGCGCGCCAGGGTCCTGAGCTCCGCCTTCGTCAGCCCGAGGGCGCGCGCGGTGTCCCGGTAATTGGCGTCCACGTAGCCGCCGAAGTAGGCGGGGTCGTCGGAGTGGACGGACGCGAGCACGCCGGCGGCCAGGAGGTCCCTCAGGTTGTGGTCCTCGAGCGCGGCGAACACCCGAAGCTTGTGGTTGGAGAGGGGGCAGACGGTCAGCGCGGTCCGCTCGGCGGCGAGGCGCTTGACCAGCTCGGGATCCTCCAGGCAGCGGACGCCGTGGTCGACGCGCTCGACCTTGAGCAGGTCGAGGGCCTCTCGGATGTACGCGGGGGGCCCCTCCTCGCCGGCGTGGGCGACGCAGCGCAGGCCGGCGGCCCGGGCCTTGGCGAAAACCTTTCGGAACAGGGACGGCGGACGGTCCTTCTCCGAGGAGTCCAGGCCGACGCCGGCGATCCCGCCGAACGGCAGGGCAACGTCGAGCGTCTTGAGGGCCTCTTCTTCATCGAGATGACGGAGGAAACACAGGATAAGCTTCGAGGTGATCCCCAACTCCTTCTCGGCGCGACGGCACGCCCGGGTCAGACCGGAAATGACCGCCTCATATGGAACGGAACGAAGCGTGTGCGTTTGCGGATCGAAGAAGATTTCGGCGTGCCTGACGTTCATCGGCGCGACGCGGGTGAAATACGCCCAGGCCAGATCGTGGAAGTCCCGCTCGGCGCGCAGCACGCCCGCGCCCTCGTAGTAGATGTCGAGGAAGCTCTGCAGGCCGTCGAAGGCGTAGGCCGCCCGGATCGCCTCGACGGAGGCGAAGCGGAGCTTCGCGTGGTTGCGGCGCGCGAGCTCGAACATGAGCTCGGGCTCGAGGGTCCCCTCGATGTGGAGGTGGAGCTCGGCCTTCGGCAGCGCCGCGGCGTAGGCGTCGAGCGCGCTCGTCATGGCTGAAGGATAGCGAGAAAACGCGCCGGAGGGAAGGCCCATCCGCTACAATATCGGCGTGATCCGCACCGAGACGATGACCGTCGGCGGCCTCAAGACCAACGTGCTGCGCGGGGGGAAGGGCGAGCCCGTGATCCTGCTCCACGGCCTCGGCGCGTCGTCCTATTCCTGGCGCTACGCCCTCCCCGAGCTGGCCAAGCATTACGAGGTGTTCGCGCCCGACCTTCCCGGCTTCGGCCGCACCGACAAGCCCTGGGATTTCGACTATTCGATCCACGGCCTGCACACCTGGATCCTGAGCTTCATGGACCACCTCGGCCTCGAGAAGGCGCGCTTCGCCGGCAACTCGATGGGCGGGGTCCTCTCCCTGTGGACCGCCATGGAGGCTCCGGGGCGCGTCGAGCGCATGGCGCTGCTCGGCACGCCGGCCTACGTCGAGAACCGGCCGAAGATGCTGTGGCCGCTGTCCTGGCCCGTGATCGGCAGACTGTACGAGTGGGCGCTCGGCGACACGACCTTGCGCTTCATCGCCAACGCCACCTACGTCGACAAGAGCAAGGTCGACGAGAAGCTGGTGGCCGAGTACGGCCTCGCGCTGAAGACCGCCGCGGGCCGCCGCGCCGTCGCCCAGTTCGTCCGCCACGCGATCCCCGCCGACCATCGCGAGCGCATCAAGGGCTACCGCGATGTCAGGACTCCCACTATGGTCCTCGTCGGCGAGCACGACATCATGGTCGGCCGCGCGGGCGCCGAGCGCCTGGTCAAGGACATGCCCAACGCGACCTTCTGCTTCCTCGACGCGGCCGGCCACGCTCCCCACGAGGACGCGCCCGAGCGCGTGAACGCCCGCCTTCTGGAGTTCTTCAAGTCATGAGCGACAAGGTCGTGTACTCGAGCGATCCCGACTGGGGCAAGCCCGGCACCCCGCGCCAGCCCGAGCCCGTCCGTCTCGCGTTTCAGCGGGGAGCCAAGGGCTCCGGCGTCACGCGCGTCGAGCGGCTCGTGATGCACCCGACGCACAAGGACGCGATGCTGGGGCGCCTGAAGAAGGCGCTCGGCTGCGGCGGGACGCTCAAGGACGGGACCTTCGAGTTCCAGGGCGACCACCGCGACAAGATCGAGAAGATCCTGCTGGCCGACGGCTACAAGGTCAAGCGGATCGGGGGCGCCTGAGCGTGGCCGACGCCGCGGCGGGCAAGCGCGTCCTGCTCATCGACGACGACGAGTCCCTGCGCGAGCTGTTCCAGCTCGCGATGAGCAGGCGCTTCAACGTCGCCGTGGCCGAGGACGGCGAGAAGGGACTGGAGAAGGTCCCGGCGTTCCGGCCGCACCTCATCGTGCTCGACCTGATGATGCCCCGCCTCGACGGCTTCGGGGTCATCCACAAGCTTCAGGACATGGGCTTCAAGGACGTCCCCGTGATCGTCATCACGGGCTACAGCGAGAAGGCCAACGCGGGGCTCGTCAGCCAGGAGCCGAACGTGGTCGCCTTCCTGCAGAAGCCGCTGAAGTTCGAGGACCTGATCGCCAAGATCGACGGGCTTCTGTCCTAGAAGCGCTTGGCGAGGGTGAAGCGGTGCGCCGCGCCGAGCTCGCCCGCGGCCTGCGCCGCGTAGTCGAAGCGGAAGCCGGCGCGCTCCAGGCCCAGGCCGACCGTCAGCCCGCGCGCGGCGTCGAAGCCGGAGCCCTCAGGCGCGGCGCTCTTCGTCGACCAGCCCAGGCGCAGCAGGGCGCCCTCCATGACCTTGAACTCGCCGCCGAAGCCTCCGTCGGCCCCGCCGCCGCGCGGCGCGGTCTGCACCTCGAAGGCGAGCGTGCGCCCGGCGGCGAAGGAGTAGGCCGCGCCGCCGGCGAGGCGCAGCGGCAGGTCGTTGCGCTGCGTGTCGTACTTCAGGCCCGGGCCGATGTTGCGCACCGCGGCGCCGACGACGAGCTTGCCGGGGCCGGCGCCGTCGAAGGCGCGCCGCGCGCCGAGGTCGGCGGCGACGCCCTGCGCCTCCGAGGAGGCGATGTGGCTGCGCAGGTACTTCACGCTGACGCCGAGGTCCGCGGCGTCGGTCTTGAGCCCGTACGCGCCGGCGAGGGCCGCGTCGGAGGCCTGGAAGTCGCCGGTCGGCCGGCCGGTGATGTCGCGGCCGCCGATGGCGCCCTGGCTGAGATAGGTCATCGCCGCGGCGAGCGTGCCGCGCGACGTCGGGTGCGCGTAGGCCAGGAAGTCCTCGCGCGTGCCGAGGCCGAGCTCGGCGTGGCTGACCGAGACCTCGCGCTTCTCCAGGCGGGCCAGGCCGGCCGGGTTCCAGTAGACCGCGCTCGCGTCGTCGGCCAAGGCGGTGTAGGCGCCGCCCATGCCGATGCCGCGGGCGCCGACGCCGATGTCGAGGAACGCCGCCGTCTCGGCGGCGCGCGCGGAGGCCGCGCCGAGGACCAGAGCCAAGGCCGGGAGAATCCTGATGTTCACTTGATCACCCCGACCTTCCCGGTCGCCTTGATGTCGCCGGCGCCGGCCTTGCGGCCCGTGAGGACGTAGTTGTACACGCCCGAGCCGACGCCGGAGACGTCCCACGTGTGCTCGAAGGTGAGCTGGGAGCCGAAGCCGTTGCCGTCGTCCACCCCGCCCCGGTTGGTGAAATTCGAGGACTCGTGCACCATGCGGCCGGAGAGATCGTAGACGCGCACCGAGACGGAGTCGGCGAGGCCGGGCTGGACGCGGATGACGACCGGCGCGGCGCCGCGCGAGGGGTTCGGGAAGGCGTAGGCGGCGTGGACGGCGAAGGTGGGATCGTTCGGGGACGCGGGCGCCGAGGCGGCCGAGCCGCCGCCGAAGATCTGGTACAGCGAGAAGTGCGACGTCTGGGCGCGCACGATCTGATTGCGCGCGTCCACGCTCGACTCGAGCTTCTCCCAGTCGCCGAGGGCCGGGTTCCAGTAGTGGACGGCGAGGTCGCTCTCGGAGACGCCCGCGGGCAGGGCGGCGCGGTCATAGGGAAGCTCCAGGGTGACGGGCTTGGCGAAGTGCGAGCCCTCGGGGCCGTACTGCACGCCGCCCGACGCCGCGACCAGGCCCTTGCGGGACTCGACGGCGGCCTGGCGGCGGATCTCCATGAGGTCGCTCTTCTTGGGCGTGGACACCGTCACGCCGAGCGGGGAGGTGACCGCGCCCTCGGGGAAGACGACGGCGGCGCGGTCCTTGGCGCGGACCGCGTGGCCGTCGGGGCCGACGGGCGCGAAGGCGGCCCGGGCCGACAGCGCCAGCGCGGGCATCGAGGACTTCACGCGCCGGGCGACCGCGGCGGGCCGGGGTCCGGGCGCCGAGGACGGCCGGGC
>JAMPYD010000153.1 GCA_023700845.1 Elusimicrobiota bacterium
CCGCCCTTGGCCGCCGCGGCGCCGCTCCCGCCGCCGCCCGCGCCGCCCGCGCTCCCGCCTGATCCGGCGTTGGAGGCGTCGCCTCCGCTGCCGCCCGGCTGACCGCGCCCGACGCCGTTGAGGACGCCGGCGATCGAAACGGTGGACGCGTAAACCACGACGTTCGGACCCGAGGCGAGGCTCGCGACGAAGCCGGTGACGCCCGCGGGGACCGAGAATAAGCCGACGTTCGTGTAGGTCCCGGAAAGCGTGTCGCCGTTGGCCACCGTGAGGTTCGCGCCGGCGTAATCGCCGGAGGCGAGCAGCGCCGCCCGCGCCGCGGAAGGCAGGAGAAGCGCCGCCACGAGAAGCCGCGCGATCATTGGGTGTACCGGAGGGCGGCCGCGATCTTCTCCTTCAGCGCGCGCGCGGGCTCCGAGGACGGGTCGATCTTGAGAAGCTCGTCGGTCAGGGCGTCGGCCGCCTTGTAGCCGCCCTTGAGGTACTGCTCGACGGCGCGGTAGTAGAGCTGCTCGAACTCCTTGCGCTTGTCCGGCGTCAGGGCCTTCTGCACCGAGGCGCGCAGGGCCGCGGCCCTGTCGGCCAGGCCGGGCTCGCCGGGGACCTCGCGCAGAGCGGCCTCGACGGCGCGCAGGGCGTCGGAGAAATTCTTGACGGAGGCGTGCGCGTCGGCCTCGGCGAGCTTCGTCTTCACGAGCTCGCGCTCCTGGCTGCGGACCTGCTCGATGAAGGCCGCGACCTGCGCGTTGCCCGGGAAGCGCTTGAGCGCCTTCTCCGACTCGAGCCGCGCCGAGCGCAGCTGGCCGCGGGTGAGGAAGGTGGAGGCCTGGGCCAGGGCCAGGGCGATCTCGCCGGCGGACTGGGCCTGGCGCAGGCCCTCGAGGCGGGTGCGCTCCTCGACGGAGAGGTCGCGGTCGATGCGCGCCAGCTCACGGGCGGCCTCGGCGTGGTCGCGGTCGAGCTCGAGCACGCCGCGCCAGTACTGCCGGCTGGCGAGCAGGTTGCCCTGGCGGTCCTGCTCGCGCGCCAGCGCGGCGCTGCGCTCGATCATCTGCTTCTTGAGCGCCTCGTCCCATTTCGCGGTCGTCGCGTTGATCTTGGCGCGGATCTCGCCGTTGGACGGGTCGAGCAAGGACGCAGCCTCGAGGTCGCGCAGGGCCTCCTGGATGCGGTCGCGGCGCAGCTCCTCGTCGGCCTTGGCGAGGTACGCCTTCGACAGGCGCGCGCCCTCGGCGTAGGACAGCTTCCGGATGCCCTTGCGGATCGTCTCCTCGAGCTCCTCGGGCGTCTGGCCGAAGCGCTGGGTGAAGGTGAACAGGCTTCCCACGCCGAGGTCGCCGAGCGAGGCGGCGTAGTCGAAGCTCGAGTTGCCGAAGCGCACGCCGAGGCCGGTCGACAGGGCCTGGTCGCGCACGCCCAGGCGCAGGGCGAGCAGGCGCTGGTACTGGAGCTCGACGCCGCCGGACACCGCCAGGCCCTCGTTCTGCGTCTTGGAGAACTTGAGCGCGGCCAGCGCGCCCACGTCGCGCGACAGCTTCCAGAGATAGGCGGGCGAGACGTCGACCGCGCGCGGGTAGCTCACCGGCCGGGACACGAAGGTCATCTTCGGCGCGACGGCGTTGGAGACCAGCACGCCGAGCGAAAAGCGGTCGTCGGGGGCGAAGATCGCGCCGACGTCCGCGCCGCGGCCGGAGGCCGAGGTCGAGCCGACCGACTCGCTGACCGACTTGACCGTCACGCCGACGGAGACCGGCTTGGGGCGGCGCAGCCAGGAGGCGCCCGCCAGCCACGGCAGGGCGAACGCGCGGCCCCAGCCGCCGAGCATCGCGGTCTGCGTGATCGAGAAGTTGGACGGGGCGTCGTTGGGGCCCGCGCGGGCCTCGAAGCCGCCGGACGACTGCCGGACGTAGCCCGCCGCGAAGCCCCCCCAGCGCGCGCTCGCGACCCCGCCGGAGACGAAGTCGAAGGTCGTGTCCTCGAACAAGGTCACGTGCGTGGCGCCGGCCTCGGGCTTGGCCAGGCGGGCCAGGCCCGCGGGGTTCCAGGACAGCGCGCTCGAGTCGTCGACGACGGCCGTCATCGCCCCGCCGAGGGCGGCGCCGCGCGCGCCGGCGTCCTGGCGCAGGAAGGCGCCCGGTCCCGCCTGCCCCCAGGCGGGGACGGACGAGGTGACGGCGTATAAAAGGAATAGGGAGAGGCGAAGCGTCTTCACGGGCCCCCGAAGAGTAACAGGGAAAACCCGATTTGGTCAAGCGCCGCGATGTTTTCTACAGTGTTCCCATGGCCAAGGTACTGATCATCGAGGACGACGGCGAGCTGCAGCAGGTGCTCTCGGTCGTCTTCAACAACGAGGGCTACGAGATGCACTACGCCTTCAACGGAAAGGAAGGCTACGACAAGATGATCGCGGTGCAGCCCGACGTGGTGCTCCTCGATCTCATGATGCCGGTGCTCAACGGCGTCGAGGTGATCAAGCTGGCCGTGACCAACACCTCGCTCAAGGACATCCCGATCATCGTCATGACCGGGCACGGCGACAAGGTGGACATGCTCGAGCACTCGATCAAGGCCCAGGGCGTGCGCGCCTACCTGAAAAAGCCTTTCGAGCTCAAGGAAATCCGCTCCCTCGTGCGGCGCATGCTGACGCAGTATCCCCGCAACCCGGTGACCGCCTCCCAGGTGGCCAAGGGCGAGGTCCGCCTCGACGTCAAGTTCCGCACGGTCTGGATCAACGACCGCATGGCCGCCACCCTGTCGCCGATGAAGGCGAAGGTGCTCGAGATTCTGCTCGGCGCCAAGGGCCCGGTCAAGCGCGAGAAGCTGCTGCAGGCCGTCTGGGGCGACACGAGCTCGGTTCCCGCCCTGGAAAAGACGATTCAGCGCCTGCGCGAGGACCTCGGACCGGAGGGGCGCCGTCTCCAAACGACCGCCGAGGGCTACGAAATCGTCGGCTGACCGCCGCTGACATGTCCTGACAAAGACGGCCTTGCTCTTCCCGCGGCGCCTGCTATCCTTCGGGTATCAGACGCTTCACCCCCCTCGTCGCGCTCGCCTGTATCGCCTCCTGGCTCGGGGCCCTTCCCTCTTATAGCCGCGCCGCGGAGTGGACCGCGACGACGTCGTTGCCGGAATCCTTCCAGGGGCATGCCCTCGTTTATTCCGGCAACCGGCTTTTCCACACCGGCGGCATCAGCTACAACGGCGGAATCCTCGACGGCGTGAGGGTTTTCTCCGCGCCGGCCTCGGACACCGGGGCGGTCGGCGCGTGGAACCTGGGAGCGCCGCTGCCCGAGGCGGTCTACTACCACGCCGCCGCCGCGGTCAACGGCCACCTGTACGTCCTCGGCGGCTTTCACTACACGGACGCGGACGGCATGGTCGTCTCCAACGTCGTGTACCGCACGAAGCCGAGCGCCGGCGGCTTCGTCGGGGCCTGGCAGACGGCGACGCCGCTGCCCGAGCCGGTTTTCTTCCCGAGCGCGGCGGCCTGGAACGGCCGCATCTACCTGACCGGCGGCTGGAACGGCTCGGCCCTGGTGAACCGGGTTTACTCCGCCGAAGTCCTCGAGGACGGGAGCCTCGGCCCCTGGGTCGCGCAAAAGCCGCTGCCCGAGGCGGTGTACACGCACGCCGCGGTCACCAACGGCACCTTGTACGTGCTCGGCGGCACCGTCAACGGCGGCAACGACATACAGAACACGGTCTATTTCGCCAAGATCAACGCCGACGGCACGCTCGCCGACTGGGCGTCGACCGCGCCGCTGCCTTCTCCGGTGTCCAACCACGGCGCCGTGGTGGCCAACGGCCGGGTGCTCGTGCTCGGGGGCTGGACCGGCGCGGCGCCCACCGCGGCGGTGCGGTCGTCCTCCGTCGACGGGTCGGGCGGCCTGGGCGCCTGGTCGGAGGAGACGCCCCTGCCCCGCCCGCTTTACCTTCTCGCGACGGCCGCCAGCCCTACGCACGTGTTCGTCAGCGGCGGCATCGACTACGAGAACATCCGCAACGAGGTCTACTCCTCGCCCCTGCCCGCGGCGCCGCTTCCGCCCCCCGCCCCCGTCCCGGCCGACTCCCTGCCGCCGCGCACGACGATCGCCTTCGGCAGCCCTTTCTTCGGCGGCGCGCCGTTCATCTCTCCCAATACCCCGGCCGCGCTCGCGGCGGTCGACGACGCCCGCGAGGTCGGCGACGGCGCCGGCGTCGGCGTCGCGTCCACGCAGTGGGCCCTCGACGACGGCGAGTTCTCCGCCTACGGCGCCCCGATCCGCGTCGCCGCGGACGGCGCCCATTGGATCCGCTTCCGCAGCGTCGACGCGGTCGGCAACGCCGAGGAGGTTCGCGCCTCGTCGGCCGTGGTCGACGGCACCGCGCCCGCGTCGTCCCTGGCCGTCGGCTCGCCGAAGGCCGTGCTCGCCTCGGGCGAGACCGTCGTCGGTCCGGAGACCCCGCTCGCCGTCTCCGCCGAGGATCCCGTCGTCAACGGCGCGGCCTCCGGCGTCGCCGCGACGTTCGCCGCGGTCGGCGCGGCCGCTCTCGCCCCCTCCGCCGGGACGTTCGTCCTGCCGGCGTCCGACGGCCCGCACGAGGTGGTCACGAAGGCCGTCGACAACGTGGGCAACGAGGAAGCGCCCCGCCGGACGACGGTGCACCGCGACGGAGCCGCGCCGGTCACGGCGATCGCGTTTTCCGCCGCCCCGTACGCCGCGCCCGAGGGCCCGATCTACGGGGCCGGCCTCGAGATTTCCTTCACCGCCTCGGACCCGCTCTCCGGCGGCGTCGCGGCGGGCGTGCACCACACCGAGTTCTCGTTCGACGGCGGCGCCGCCGCCGAGTACGCGGGCCCGTTCGGCGCGGCCGAGGGCGCGCGCACGCTCTCGTACCGCAGCCTCGACGCCGTCGGCAACGCCGAGGCCTCGCGCGGCGTCTCCTTCCGGGTGGACGCCACCCCGCCGTCGAGCGCGCTCTCGGTCGCGGGCGGCTCGACCTTGTTCGGCCAGGACCTGGCCGCGGCCGGCTCGGCGATCTCGCTGTCCGCGGTCGATCCGGTCTCCGGCGGCGTCGCCTCCGGGGTCGAGCGGATCGTCTACAGCGTCGACGGCGGCGCCGACCGGGCCTACACCGCGCCCTTCTCCCTCGGTGAGGGCCGCCACGCCGTCAGCTTCGGCGCGGTCGACTTCGCGGGCAACGCGGAGGACCGCCGCTCGGTCTCGGTGTCGCCCGGCTCGTTCCTGACCGCCGCGGTCACCGGCCTCGAATCGGTCGCGCTGTCGGGCGGGGCCTCGGTCGACGGCGACGTCGCCGGCCTCTCCGTGACCTTGAACGGGAAGGCGTCCGTGTCGGGCGCGATCGCCCGCGGCCCGGTCGCCGCCCCCGCCTACGACCTGGCCGCGGCCCGCGCCTGGGCCCAGGCCAACAACGGCAACGCCGTCATCCCCGCGGCCCTGATGAGCGGCGGCGCGCTGGCCTTGACCGGCGGAAGCCTCGAGCTCCCCGCCGGGGATTACTACTTCACCGGCCTGTCGCTCTCCGGGCAGTCCCGGCTGAGCGTCGCGGGCCGGGTCAACATCTTCCTCCACGGGCCGCTGTCGGTCGAGGGCGGCGCCGAGATCAACAAGGAAGGCGACGCGGACGACCTGTGGATCGTCGCCGGCGC
>JAMPYD010000154.1 GCA_023700845.1 Elusimicrobiota bacterium
CTTCTCGACCCAGGCCCAGAAGTCGGGATCGAGGCCGCGATAGGCGGCGGCGTGCGCGGGATCGGCCAGGGCGGCGAAGTCGCGGGAGAAGGCGGCCACGCGCGCGCGGCCCGTGTCCCCGATCTCGCGTCCCGAGGCGTACAGCGCGGCGACGGCCTCGGTGTCGGCGTGAAGGCGGGAGGAGCGGGCGTCGATCTCATCCTGCGTCATGGAGTCGAAGCGCCGGTCGGGGGGGACGGCGACGGGCTCTCCCGGAAGCCTGCGGCAGTCGAGGACCCGGCCGTCCGGGGCGAAGTCCGCCTCTCCTTGGGGCGCGTGGAAAACGAAACCTTTCGCCGGGCTCCCCTCGCGCCCGTAGAAGAAGACGCGGTAGCGCAAGGACCCCCCGCGCTTGGACGGCACGGGCCACGAGGGCGACCACTCGAGAGGGATCACAGTCGCGCACGCGCCTTGAGCGGAGATCCGGCGGGCCGCCTGCTCGAGGGCCGACGGAGGCGCGGCGGGGGCCGGCTCCTTCGGTCCGCACGCGGCCGCGGCCGCGAGGGCGAGCACGACGAGGCGGGCCCGTCTCATCTTCAATGAACCTCCGCGAAAGTCTTGGTGAGGCCTTCCCACGCCTTCCGGAACTGGGCGATCGGCACGAAGCGGCCCGCGCCGAGAACGGCCGAGCCGCTGTCGTTGATATAGTAGCCCAAAGTCTTGCCGTCGAGGCGTCCGATCTCGGCGCCGGTGATGACGATCGCGTGGCCGAGGGCCTTCGGGGCTTTCACGTCCCAGAGATGTCGGGCGTCGACGTTGGCGATGATCATGCCGCCGCGCCGCACGGCGGCGTCGAGCGTCTCGATCGGAACGTCGATCTGCTTGGTCACGATCAGGCCGCGGTCGACGAGGAGGTTCGCCGTGTAGGCGTCGGGGGTGCCGCTGCGATAGAACCCGCGGCCCTTGGCCTCCTCCGCCAGCTGGGCTTCGATCTTGACGGGGTCGCCTTTGGGCAAAAGCCCGTGAGCCATGAGGATTCCCTGCTGGGCCACGACCGCGCAGGTGTCGGGGGCGTTCTGGGTATGGACGAGGCGGGCCCGGCCCGACGGATCGCCGACGGTCGCGGTCAATCCCAGGCGGCGCAGGGCGTCGGCGCGGTACAAGGGGTCCCGGGAGCGGGTTCTCTTGAGAATCGCGAGAATGCCGGGGTCGCCCGCGACGATGGCGGGCGCGGAGGGATTCGCGGGCGGAGGCTTGGGAATCGCGCGCCGGTCGATCAGAACCGGGCCCGCGGGCCGGCCGCGGGACGCCGTGTCGCCGACGATGAGCGTCCCCGAATGTCCGCCGCCGGCGCCGGCGAGGCTCGTGCGGATGACGCCGGCCGCGACGCCGCCCGGCTCGGCGCGGCCGCCGAAAGCCCGCGCCGACTTGACGGCCGCCAGCCGCGCGCGGGCCGAGGCCAGGCGGGCCGCGGACGCGTTGACCCGCTCGCGCCGGCGGGCGTTCTCCTGGGCGTCCGAGAGACGGGCCCCCGTCCGGTCCGAGCTGATCGAGGCGTCCCGGTACAGCCCGACGAGCGCCGCTCCGCGGGCGTTGAGCAGGTCGATCTGCTCCGCGGTCGCGGCGCCCGGGTTCTTCTCCAGGGCGGATACGCCCGCCAGCAGGGCCGCTTCGCCCTTCTCGAGCTCGGCGAGCTTGGCCGCCGAGGCTCGCGCGATCAGCTTCGCGACCCGCATGCGCGCCTCGCCGATATGGCTGAAGATCGGGAGGGTGTAGGTGTCGACCTGGCTCGCGAGGCCCAGGTAGTCCGCGGTGACCCTTTCGACGTCGATCGCCAAGGACTCCTGCACGGGGAACGGGCAGGTCTTTTTCTCGCAGTCGTCCGCGTCCGCGATCAGCCCGTCCGAATCGGTCAGGAGGCCGCGCGCCGTGCCGCACAGGCCGGCGTACTTCATGCAGATCAGCTCGACCATCTTCGGCGCTTCCACGCCCGGGTTCCAATACGCGGGGCCCTCGGCCTTGGGATCGGAGAGGGCCATGGCCGCCGCCAGGCGGCCGATCACGAGCAGGCTCAGGCGCAGGAGGGGACGATTCGCGCCGTCCGCCCGGGCCTTGGCGGGCAGCGCGTGCTCGCGCTCGTCGAGCTCGCGGTCCCGCTTGGCGATCGCGTGGATGGCGGGGATGGGACACGCCTTCGCCGCGCAGGCCTCGGCGTCCTTCAGCGCGGCGAGGTAGCCGTCATGGATCGCCGTCGCCTCCTTGCAGGTCGGCTTGGCGGCGGCGCAGGAGGTCTTGAGAAAGGCCTTGGCGCCGGAAACGATGGCGCCGGGCGCGGGCTCCACCCCCGGGGGAGCGGCGCCGACGAGCAGGACGAGGGCCAACAGGCGGAGACGGGTCATGAGGGGGGTTCTCCACTCGAAGGGTAGCCCCGGAACCCCTCGTTTTCAAGGCTTTTCTCGTCGGGACATGCGATAATATACGCAGCCGTGACCGCTCCCTCCTTCCGTCCCGATCCCAGATTCCTCCCCATGACGCGCGCCGAGATGCAGGCGCGCGGCTGGGACGAGGTGGACATCGTCTTCGTCACCGGCGACGCCTACATCGACCATTACTCGTTCGCGATGGCCCTGCTCGGGCGCGTGCTCGACCAGGCGGGCTTTCGCGTGGCCGTCCTGTCCCAGCCGAACTGGCGCAGCGCCGAGCCGTGGCGGACCTTCGGCCGTCCTCGCCTGTTCTTCGCGATCTCCGCGGGGAACATGGACTCGATGATCAACCACTACACGGCGAACAAGAAGGTGCGCAACGACGACGCGTATTCGCCGGGAGGTAAAATTGGTCTCCGCCCGGACCGGGCCACTATTCCGTATTGCCAGCGTGCAAGAGAGGCCTTCCCGGGCGTCCCGGTGATCGCCGGCGGCGTCGAGGCCTCGCTGCGTCGTTTGGCCCACTACGACTACTGGTCCGATTCGGTGCGCCCTTCCGTCCTTCTCGACTCCAAGGCCGATCTCGTCGCTTACGGCATGGGCGAGGAATCCATCGTCGAGATCGCCCGCCGCCTCCAGGCGGGACAGACGGTCAAGGACTGCCGCGACCTGCGCGGCGTCGCATCGTTCCTCGGCGCCTCCGAGGCTCCGCCGTCCGGGCCCGAGGTCGTCGAGCTTCCGAGCTTCGAGCAGGTCAAGGAATCGAAGGACTCCTTCCTCGAGATGGCGCGCCTGGCCCACCACGAGACGAGCCCCTTCAACGCCAAGACCCTCGTGCAGAAGCACGGCAATCGGCATGTCGTCGTCAGCCCGCCCCAGCTGCCGGTCACCCAGGAGCGGATGGACTTCTACTACGGCCTTCCCTACACGCGCCGCGCGCACCCGTCGTACGCCGGCGCCGCGATCCCCGCGTGGGAGATGATCAAGGACTCGGTCACGATCATGCGCGGCTGCTTTGGCGGCTGCACCTTCTGCTCGATCACCGCCCACCAGGGGCGCACGATCCAGTCTCGCTCGGAGGGCTCCGTCCTCGGCGAGCTCAACCGGATCGCGGCCGACCCGGAGTTCAAGGGCGTCATCTCCGACATCGGCGGCCCGACGGCCAACATGTACAAGATGCGCTGCACGAAGCCCGAGATCGAGAAGATCTGCAAGCGCCTGTCCTGCGTGCACCCCGTCGTGTGCAAGTGCCTGGGCACCGACCACGGCCCGCTCGTCGGCCTGATGAAAAAGTCGCGGGAGATCCCCGGCATCAAGAAGGTGTTCGTCGCCTCCGGCATCCGCATGGACCTCGCGCGCCTGTCGCCCGAATACATGACGGAGCTGGCGACCCACCATGTCAGCGGCCGCATGAAGGTCGCCCCCGAGCACGTCGACCCGAAGGTCCTGGAGCTGATGAAGAAGCCGCGCCACGACACCTTCGAGGACTTCGCGAAGAAGTTCGACGCCGAGAGCAAGAAGGCCGGCAAGAAGCAGTTCCTCGTCCCCTATTTCATCTCCAGCCACCCGGGCTCCGACCTCAAGGCGATGATCGCCCTCGCGGTGTTCCTGAAGAAGCACGGCTACAAGCCGGACCAGGTCCAGGATTTCATCCCCGCGCCGCACGACCTCGCCACCGCGATGTACTACACCGGACGCGATCCGGTGACCGGCCTGCCGATGCCCGTCGCCAAGGGCATGCGGGACCGCCGCCTGCAGCGCGCCCTGCTCCAGTTCTTCAAGCCGGAGAACTACTTCGAGGTGCGCGAGGCCCTGCTCGCGGCCGGGCGCAAGGACCTGATCGGCTCGGGCTGCGACTGCCTCATCGGAGAGCACCCTCCCAAAGAAGCGCTGCTCAAGCGTCGCGAGCGCGCGGAAAAGGATTTTCACGAGCACACGCATATGAAGAAGGACCCGGCCCCGAAAGCGGGCTACCGGCCGAAGCGCTCCACCTGGGGGCGAAGGGAAGGCAAACGATGATGGAAAAGCCGCGGCTCGTCCGTTTCGGGAACCTCGACGCGATCGAGGTCCCCAATTCCGATCCGAAGGCGCTCGCCGTGATCTGCCTTCACGGCTACGGCGCCGACATGCGCGACCTGGCGCCGCTCGCCGACGAGCTCGCGACGAAGCGCCCGATCACGTGGTTCTTCCCGGACGCGCCGGAGACGCTCGACTGGGGCGGCCGCGCGTGGTTCCCCATCGACGTGGCCGCCTTCGAGGAGGCCCAGCGCACGGGCACCCCGCGCGACCTCTCGCTGCGCGAGCCCCCGGGGATGGAGTGGGCCCGCGAGGAGCTTCAGCGCTTCGTCGCGGAGCTCGAGGTCCCGTGGGACAGGATCGTGCTGATGGGCTTCTCCCAGGGCGCCATGCTCGCCGTGGACCTGGCGCTGCGCGCCGAGACGGCGCCGGCGGGGGTCGTGATCCTCTCCGGGACCTTGGTGGACAAGGCCAAGACCGCCGAGCTCGCGCCGGCGAAGAAAGGCATGCCCTTCTTCCAGTCTCACGGCTCGGTCGATCCGATCCTGGGCTTCGCGCAGGCGCGCGCGCTCGAGAAGGTCCTCGTCGAGGCCGGGTGGAGGGGCCAGCTGCGCCGCTTCGAAGGCGGCCACGCGATCCCGGCCGAGGTCCTCGAGGGGCTGAAGGGCTGGCTCGAGAAAAGATGAGCGACTGGACGAAGCAGTTCTTCCGCGCCCCGGTGTTCACCCCCGGCGCCCCCGAAGCGCTCGCGGCCGCGCCGACGGAGGCCGCCGCGGTCTGGCGCACGCTCGGCCTCAAGCCCGGCGCGCGCGTGCTCGACCTGGCCTGCGGCACCGGCCGCCACGCCGTGCTGCTCGCGCGCCGCGGCGCCTTCGTGGTCGGAGTGGACAAGACCGAGGCCTACCTCAAGGAAGCGAGGCGGCAGGCCGCCCCTCTTAAAAACTGCCTGTTCGCGCGCGGCGACATGCGCCGCCTGCCCTTCAAGGGGGAGTTCGACGCGGCGATCAACCTGTGGACGAGCTTCGGCTACTTCGCCAAGCCTTCGGACGACCTCAAGGCGCTCAAGGGCGTCGCCCGGGCCCTCAAGCCGGGCGGACTGTTCCTGATCGACCTCATCGACTTCGCCTGGGTCAAGAAGCACGGCCAGCGCCGCCGCTGGGACCGGCGCGCCGACGGCGCGTATCTGCTGCAGGACGC
>JAMPYD010000155.1 GCA_023700845.1 Elusimicrobiota bacterium
GGCCGCGAAGGGCGGGACACCCTGGCGAAGCTGGCCGCCGCCGACCCGTCCATCTCCGTGCGCGCCGAGGCCTGCGCCGCGCTCGGGTCGTTCAACGAGCCGGGCGACATCCCGGTCCTCGCCGCGGCCCTCGGCGACAAGAGCGGCCGGGTGAAGCTCGCCGCCGCCCGTTCCCTCGCCCGCCGCGCCGGCGCGGATTCGACGGCCGCGCTGAGGGCCTTTCTGGACAAGGCTCCGGCCCCGGAACTCGCCCTCGTCGCCCAGGCCGGCTTGGCGGAGCGGGGGGAGACGGTGGACGTCGGCCTCGCCGACCTGACCCTCGGCCAAGGCGACCCCGAGCTCAAGACGCTCGCGATCACGGTGCTCCGGGCCGCGCGCGCCCCGGAGGCGCTCGAGCTGCTCTCGAAGGCCATGCGCGGGGACGCCTCTCAGCGCATCCGCGTCGAGGCGGCGGCCGCCGTCATCGTGCGCCTGCGCCGCGTCGAGGCCCCGCGATGAGAACGGCCCTTCCCGCCGCGGCGGCGCTCGCCCTGCTCCTCGCGGGCGCGCTCCCGGCCGGCGCCGTGCGTTCCACGACCCGGGCCAGGGAGGAAGCCAGGCGCTTCGGGCTCGACAAGCTGGGCGGCGGCGTCCAGCGGGCGCCGCGCGCGGGGGTCCAGAGCGAGTTCACCCGCTTCAACTCGCGCAACGAGGGCCGCTGGAAGCTCCGCATCGACCCCCGCACCGGCGCGCCCGAGGCGATCAGCGACGGCCGCACCGCGCCGCGCTCCGGCCCGCCCGAGGCCGTCGCGAGGCAGTTCCTGCAGGAGCAGGCGGGACTGCTCGGCGTCGACCCGAGCTCCCTGCAGGTCGAGAAGGAATCCAAGGGCGACGGCCACCGGCACGTGCTGTATCGCCAGACCTACCGCGGCGTGCCCGTCGAGTTCGCCCGCGTCAAGGTCCACCTCGACGAGAACGGCTCCGTGATCGGCGCCAACTCCTCCTACGAGCCCGACCTCAACGTCGCCCTCGCCCCGACGGTCTCCGCCGCGGACGCCGTGCGCGCCGCCGAGTCCGACTCCTTCGGAACCGCCGACGGGGCCGCCTCCCTCGTGATCCTGCCCGTCGAATCCACCGGCCGCGCCCACCTGGCGTGGAAGGTGAAGATCAAGGCCCCGCAGGCGGCGTGGCGCTACTACGTCGACGCCCGCACCGGTCAGATTCTGTTCCGCTTCAACAACCTCCGCTTCCAGGTCTGCCTGACCTCGGGCGTGATCCGGGGCTCCGTGTTCGCGATCGACCCGACGAGCACCCCCGCCCAGAATCTTCCGATCGACAACCAGTGGGTGTACATCGCCGACTCCTCGACCCGCGCCCTGACCGGCGGCAACACGACCTTCGGCAACGGATTCTACTGCGGCGGCGCGCAGGGCAAGATCAACATGGGCCTGCAGGGACCCTACGTCAGCGTGGCCAACTTCCGCGGCCCGAGCATGCACTACGACAACGGCAACGGCGTGTGGCAGACCCTGGCCTCGCCGGTCTCCTCGCCGCACCCGTACCCGAACTCGACGACCTCGGTCTCGACGATCAACCTGACGCTCGCCGCGCCCCTGGCGGTGAAGTTCCTGCCGGTGTTCAGCACCTTCCGGGTCGGCGAATTCTCCGGCGCGGACACCTCCGACACGGCCGGCGGGGGCATCGCCGACGACGACCAGCTCACGGTCAAGGACGGCTACGGCGATTCCGTCGGCAGCTTCATCGGCGACCGCGGAGCCTTCAACGGCCCCGCCGTCGCGGGCAAGGTCATGACCTTGACCCTCACCTCCAACGAGAGCGGCCAGCAGGACGGCTACGACGTGTCCCTGTCGAGCTACCTGACGGTGACGAGCCCTTTCACCTACGGCGCGGCGGGCACGTCGAGCCATACCTGGACCATCGCCGACGCGCCGATCGGCCTGCGCTCCGAGCTCAACCTGTTCTACCACCTCAACCAGATGCACGACTACATGTTCGGCGACGTCAACCGCTCGAGCGCCGCGCCGGTGACCCGCCCGGTCGTCGCGATGGCCCACGTCGGCCCGAACATGGCCAACGCCTTCTACAACCCCGACTACGACAACCTGATGTTCGGCGACCTCAACACGCTCGCGCCGGACGACTCCTTCACCGACGACGCGACGGTGACGCACCACGAGTACGTCCACTACCTCACCGAGCGCATCTGGCCCCTGCAGAACTTCGGGCAGGCCGGCGCGATCTCCGAGGCGAACGCCGACTATTTCGCCGCCAGCTCGCTCAACCAGCCCGCGATCGGCGCCTACGTGCTCGCGGCCCTCGGCGGAAGCGGTTCGCTGCGCGACCTCGACTGCCAGCTTCCCGGCGTCCCCTGCCGCGTGCTCAGCAACCTGTCGTGGACCGGAGAAATCCACGACGACAGCATCTTCCTGTCGCAGGCGCTGTGGGACATCCGGCGCTACGCGATCAACAACAGCAACTACAACAAGGGGCGCTCCTGCGCGGACGGCCTCGTCTTCCAGTCGCTTCTCTTCTTCCCGGAGAGCTTCGGCGAGTTCTACGACGCCATGCGCCGGGTCGAGGCCGAGGGCCGCGTGGCGTCCTGCGCCGCCCTGCCCATGCAGGCCGCGATCACCACCGCCTTCGGCTCCCACGGGCTGATCCTGGGGACCGGCGACGTGCACGAGCGCAACGACGCCTTCGAGACGGCGACCGACGTGAGCACGCGCTCCGCGATGTCGGCGACGCTCTACCCGACCAGCGACACCGACTTCTACGCCTTCGGCGCCGGGCCCGGCCTGATCAAGGTCACGCTGAACCTGCCGGCCTTCGGCGGCTTCTTCAAGGCCTATCAGCTCAAGCTCTTCGACCGCTCCCGCCGGGAGGTCGCCGTCGCGGCGCCGCCTTACGACGGCGTCAACACCGTGGACGGCTCCTGCGAATCCTTCGACTGCAACACCACCGCCGGCGCCGTCGTCCTCAGCTACAACAACCCCTCGGGCGGCCATTTCTACGTGCAGGTGACGGGCGGGGACTCGCTCAACGGGTCGGCCAGCGGCGTCCAATCCACGACGCCGTACGCAATCTCCTTCGAATACCCGAAGTCCGGCGCCCTCGGCGGCTCGATCGTCACCGCGACCTTCGACAACGACACGATCAGCTTCGACGTGAACGTCACCTCCTTCACCAGCATCCAGGATTGGCGGTTCTCCTCGGCACAGCTGCGCGACCACAACTTCAATCCGATCAGCAACACCCGCCTGAACCAGCCCCCGGCCGCCGGCGACTTCCTGACCTTCGTTTCGTCAGGGTCGGCCCACGGCCGCATCACGGGCTCGGTGAGGCTCGCCCCGGGCTTCGCCGCGCGCTACCCCGCCTCCGGCACCGTTCACCTCGAGATTTTCGGCTACAACGTCTACGGCAGCACCTCCTCGCTCGGCATGTCGAACCCGCTGAACCTGACGGCGAGCGCCGCGGAGCTGACCGCGTACAACAACGTGTTCAACCCGGCGCGGGGGCAGAAGGCGACCGTCAAGTACGCGACCGTCGCCGCCGGCCGCATCACGATCAAGCTCTTCACCGTCACCGGCACCTACATCGCGACCTTGCTCGACGCCGACATGCCGGCGGGCCGGGGCAGCCTCGATTGGGACGGGCGCAACGTCAGCGGGTCCGTCGTCGCGAGCGGGATATATCTCCTGCGCATCGACGCTCCCGGCATCCATAAGACCCAGAAGATCGCGATCATCAAATGACGAGGAGCCTCCTCATCGTCCTGGCGTCACTCTGCGTCGCGGGCCCGGCCCGCGCCGCGGGGCCGGGCACGACGGCGGTCCCCGTCCTCCAAATCCCGATGTCCGCGCGCGCCGCCGGCATGGGGACCTCGTTCACCGCCGTCGCCAGCGACGCCTCCGCCCTGTTCTACAATCCCGCCGGCCTCGCCCGCCTCAACGCCCACGAGGTCGACTTCAGCTTCGCGACGGGGCAGGGGGAAACCTCGATCCAGAACTTCGCCTACGCGGGGCCGACGCCCTTCACCGGGATCTCGGGCAACGGCTACACCAGCGCCGGCGCCAACCTGCTCTACTCGAAAAGCGGCACGATCGAGGTCAACCGCCTCAACGCGAACGGCTCCCTCGGCTCGTCGGAGAGCGTCAGCGCCGGCTCCGACCTCGTGCTCTCCGGAGGCTACGCCGAGCGCGTGGGCATGACGCCGATCGACCTGCGGGACGCGTCGTATCAGATCGACCACTTCCTCGGCGTGGGCGGCAAGTACGTGCGCTCGACGATCGTCAGCCAGTCCGGCGCCGCCTTCGCGGCGGACCTGGGCTACCTCGTGCACTCCCCGGAGGCGGGCTGGAGCTTCGGCGCGTCGGGCCTCAACATCGGCGGCAAGATCAAGTACGCCGACGAGAAGGAGCCGCTCCCCGCGACGATCCGCAGCGGATTCTCCTGGCAGGGAGGGGTGCCCTCGGTCCACAACGTGATCGCCTCGGTCGACGGGGACTACATCCTCGACGAGCGCGAATGGCACGCGAACATGGGCCTCGAGTACTTCTGGGTGAAGACCTACGGCGCGCGCATCGGCTATCAGATCCACCGCGAGGACGCCGGCCTGACCTTGGGCTTCGGCCTGCGCTGGAAGGGCCGCTTCCTGCTCGACTACGCCTGGGGGCTCGGGAAAAGCCTCAGCGACCAGCATCGCATCACCGTCTCCTACCGCTTCGCCGGCGTGCCGCCGTCCCAGCGCGGCCGCCAGCGCCGCCCGTTCATCGAGTCCATCCCCGAGCGCGACCAGCTTCGCGGCATCGAGGACCGTCAGCCGGAGTTCAGCGAGCCTCGCCCGAGGCCCCGCGCCGTGCCGCGCGAGCGCAACACCGGCGTCCCCGGCTGGATCTACTAGGTCCGCGCCTCGCCCCCGGCCCAGGCACACCTCCGGCCCGGACATATCTCCGCTGGTTCTTTGCTTTAAAGCATAACCGCCGGCAAACCGGAGAACCTGAGACGTTTATTCCGCATCGCTTTGCTTTAAAGCAAAGAACCACGGGAGAGGAGTCCCGCCGCCGGGGCGGCCGGAAAAAAGCTCGACCGCCCCGTGAGGGGCGGCCGAGAGCGCGTCCGAGCGGCGCGGCGGCTTAAGCGGCTTTCTCTTCCGCGCGCTTGCGCAGCGAGCCGTTGAGGACCTTCTTGCGCAGGCGGATGCTCGAGGGGGTGACCTCGAGCAGCTCGTCGTCGTCGATGAACTCGAGCGCCTGCTCGAGGCTCAGGATCTTCGGCGGCTCGAGCTGGACGGCGTCGTCGGTCGCCTTGGAGCGCATGTTCGACATCGCCTTCGCCTTGGTCGGGTTGACCATCATGTCCGACTGCCGCGAGTTCGTGCCGACGATCATGCCTTCGTACACCTCGACGCCGGGTCCCAGGAAGAAGTCCGAGCGCTCCTGGAGGCCGGAGAGAGCGTAGCCGGTCGTGGTGCCCTGCGCCATGGAGACGAGGACGCCGTTGACGCGGGGAGGCGGCTCATTGCCCTTCTTGCCGTAGCCGTTGAAGCTGTGGTGCATCATGCCCGTGCCCTTCGTCATGGCCATGA
>JAMPYD010000156.1 GCA_023700845.1 Elusimicrobiota bacterium
AGCCGAGGCGGCCGACGAGATAGTCGCGGCTCGCGTCGCACTCCGCGATCAGGAGGTCGTCGCGGTTCTTGAGCGCCCGGTCGAGGAGCAAGGTCACGAGGGAGCGGGTCCGGTAGTGCACGCGCGGGGAGCTGACGAGCTTGAAGGCGAACGGCACCTTGGGCTTGGCCAGACGGCACAGCTGGATGGCCTTGAACATGACGGCGTGCACGATGTCCGGGCGCAGGCGGGTGATGATCTCGGCCAGGCGGGCCGCGTCGGCGGGGCGCGGCGTACCCGGCAGGTTCAGGGTCTCGACGTGCAGGCCCTGAAGCTTCAGCTTCGCGGCGTAGTGCCCCTCCGGCTTAACGCTGACCACTCCGGCGACCTGATGACGCTTCGGGTCCAGAAGCGTGGCCAACGTGTACAGCGTCTTCTCCGCGCCGCCCACCGTCGTCGACGTGCTGACGAAGAGGATGCGCGCCAAGCTATTTGAAGAAGCGCCGCACCGCGTCGACGACGCGCCCGGCGTCCGCGGCGGACAGCTCCGCGAACATGGGCAAAGACAGGACCTCTCGCGAGGCGGCTTCCGTGACCGGAAGCGCGCCGGCCTTCACGCCGAGCGAGGCGTACGCGGGCTGCAGATGGACCGGGGTCGGGTAGTAGACGCCGTTGCCGATGCCGCTGCGGCGAAGATCCGCGGCCAGCGCGTCGCGGCGGTCGGTCCGGATCGTGTAAAGGTGAAAGACAGGCCTGCTCGATTCGGAGCCCAGGGGCGGCCTCTTGAGGGGGAGCCCGGCGAGCCCCTCGTCGTAAATCGCGGCGACGCGCCGCCGCGCGGCCGTCCAGGCCTCGAGGCGGAGCAATTTCACGCGCAGGATCGCGGCCTGCACTTCGTCGAGGCGGCAGTTGTGGCCGACGCGGACGTGGTTGTACCCGGCGGCGGCGGAGCGGCCACAGTTGCGCAATTCGTTGACGGCGTCGCGCAGCCCCGCGTCGTTCGTCGTGACCGCGCCGGCGTCTCCCGCGGCGCCGAGGTTCTTGGTCGGGTAGAAGCTGAAGGCGCCGAGGTCGCCGATGGAGCCGGTCGGGCGGCCCTTGTAGGTCGCGAGGTGGGACTGGGCGCAGTCCTCGATGACGGCGAGTTTGCGGGATTTGGCCAAGGACATCAACGGATCCATATCGGCGGGCTGACCGAACAGATGAACAACGACAACGGCTTTGGTTCTCGGAGTACAAGCGCCTTCCACCGACTTCGCATCCAACGTCATAGTAATTGGATCTATATCCGCGAAGATCGGCTTGGCGCCCAGTACGGAGACCGCGGTCGCCGTTGCGATAAAGGTAAAAGACGGGACGATCACCTCGTCGCCGGGCCCGACGCCGGCGGCCTCGAGCGCGAGCTCGAGCGCGGAGGTGCCGGAGTCCACGCCGAGGCTGTATTTCGCGCCGACGGCCTGGGCGAATTCCGAGTCGAACGCCTTATTTTCGGGACCCAGGATGTAGACGCCCGAGTCGAGCACGCGCGCGACGGCGGCCTTGGCTTCGGCGCCGATCTCGGCCTGCTGGCCCTTCAAGGAAATGAGCGGAATGTCGACGGCGATCGCGGTCAATAGGCCCCCTTGCCGAACGCCATGACGGCCGGCGTTTTCAGGATGATCTCGAGGTCGAGTCCCAGAGACCAATGTTCGATGTAATACAGGTCGAGGGCGAAGCGCTGCTCGCTCGACACGTCGGACCGACCCGAGACCTGCCAGAGGCCGGTGATGCCGGGAAGAATGTTCATGCGCTTCTTGGCGGTCGCCCCGAAGTCCCTCTCGAGGGCCTCGACCTCGCCCGTGGTCAGGGCGAGCGGGCGCGGGCCGACGACGCTCATGTCTCCGAGCAAAGCGTTGAGGAACTGCGGGAACTCGTCGAGGGAGAAGCGGCGCAGCCACTTGCCGACGCGCGTCACGCGCGGGTCGTGCTTCGACTTGAAGAAGGCTCCCGTCTGGTCGTTGAGCCCCTTGACCGAGTCGATTTTCTTCTCGGCGTCGGCGACCATGGTCCGAAACTTGAAGGCCTCGAACACCCGCCGGCGGTAGCCGTAGCGCTTCTGCGTGAAGAGAATCGGGCCCGGGGAGTCGAGCTTGATCAGGGCGCAGATGACGATCCACAACGGAGCGGTCGCCGCGAGAAGCAGGGCCGAAAAGACGACGTCGAACACGCGCTTGGCGAGGAAGTTGGCGCGCGTCAGCGACGCGTGCTTGATGCGGTAAGCGGGGATGCCGAGGTGATGGTCCATTTGGACCTCGCCCATGCGAATCTCGAGAAGGTCGGGCACCAGGGCGAAGCGGATGCCGCGCGCGTCGCAGGCCTCGGCCGCGGCGAGGATGCGCTCGTGAGCGTCGCGCGTGCGCAGGAGGATGACCTCGTACCAGTTCGTCTTATCGAGAATGCGTTCGAATTCGTCCTGCCCGCCCAGCGCTGCTATCTCCCGCACCTCCGCTCCGGGATGGCGCGCCAGGACGCGCTCCTTGAGTAAATCCGCCACCGAACCGCCGCCGACGAGGAGGACGGGGCGGGCGGTTTCGAGGCCGGCCAGCCACTCGTCGAACCACAGCGCCAAGGTCTGCGACAGGCACAGCAGCACGACGCCGATCGGGAACACGACGGCCAACATGACGCGCGAATAGGCCAGCCTTTCATACAGGAAAGCCGCGGCCAAGGTGGCAAGGGTCCCGAGCGCGGCGGCCTTGACGATCTGGATGAAGCGGTCGGCGGCGCCCATGTAGGATGCGCTGTAGACGCGGTTCGAGCGCAGCAGCAGAAGCCAGATCGGCACGGCGGCGTAAAGGAGGCCCTGATATTTATCCCAGGCGACGGCCTCGCCGGACAACGGGATGAGACCGACGAGCCAGTTCCACTCGAAACGGGCCCAAACCGCGGCTCGATAGGCCGCGGCGATCGACAGCGCGTCGAAAAGGATGTGCCCGACGGTGCGCAGGCCGTGCCTCAGCCAGGGAGGGAGCCCCACGGCCGGAGATTTGGCCATAGGGGGCGGCGTCCGGCGGGCTTGCTTCTGAAGGGCCATGCTGCAGGGAATTGTATCAATTCCTCCAAGTGGGAAGAATCAGCGCGTGAGGGAGACCGGGATCGACGCCGTGCCGCGGGGCAGGGCTTTGCCGGCGGGCGATATCTCGAAGACATCGAGCTCAAGGACCGCCCCGGGCCCGAGTCCCTTCGGCGCGCGCCGCATCAGGAAGGTTTGCCTCAGGGTTTGCCCGGGCTTCAAATGGAGTTCGGGCGCGAGATCGTCGACCAGGGGCCATATCATCGGGTAGGGACGCTTGGCTCCGCGGGAAGGAAATACGGAATCGAGGAGAAGGCCTCCCTCCGCGTCCATGAGCCTCGGGATGAAGGCGACGGCCGACTTTGGCGGGATTTCGACCCTCCAGTCGAGCTCGAGCCTGGTGCTTTCGTTTTCGACCGAGACCCGGGCGCGGAGCGGAGCCAATCCGCCGGCATGCGATTCCCCAGTTCCTCCGCGGGAGAAGGCGCCCGGGACGGACGCGAGCAACGAGGCCTCGGCGGGCATGGACAGGATCAAAGAGCAGTTCGCGCCCGGATGCAGGGGAAGATCGGCCTTGAGGCCGTCCGGGCGTTCCACGCTCAGAGCGGAGACGCAGTTGAACGCCCGCTTCCCGGCGTCGAAGGACAGGAGGCTGACTTCGGCGGCCCGTATCCAACGGAAGCCTTCGGCCGGGCCAAGGGTGAGGTCATTGAGATAGACGACGCCTCGTCGGGTCGGCGTGACCTGGTAATCTCCGTCGCTCATCCCGGGGCGGCCGAGCGCTCGGCCCGCGGAGTAGGCTACATCGTGCGGGAGGTTGAAGGCCGGGGCGCGGCGCAGATGGCGGGGCGCTCCGATCACGAACACGGCGTTCACCGGCGCCTGCAGGCGCAGAACCGCCGAAATGAAGCTGTCGTGCAGGCGCTTCGAATCGATCCATTGCGTGCCCTCGTGAATATCGGAAACCGCCGCGGTCGCGAAAAAAAGGCACGCGAGCCAGGGCAGTGCCGCCGCCGCCCAGCGGCTTCGGGAAACGGCCCAGGCGCCCAGCGAAGCCAAGGCGAGGCTCCATCCGATCGAAGGCAGCAGGTTGTGCCGGGGGCTCAGGTACCAGAAGAGATTCGGGAGGTAAGAGAGAAGGACCCAAGCCGCGCCCGCGGCTGCGGCGATGCATGCGGGGCCGTTCGTCCACTTGCTAAGCGCGCCGGCCTCGTCCCGGGCTCTGGTTCGTACCGCGCGGTGGAGCCAGACGGCGGCGGCCAATGCGAGGGCGATGGCAAGCAGGCTCCAGGCCCAGTGCGCGTGCGAGGACGTCGGCCAGGGAAGAACGCCCTTGCCCACGGAGACGGCCGCGTCTCGGCAGCGATGCAAGAAGTCCGCGAAGCGGATCAGGGGCCGGCCTCCGGAGGCATAGGGCGAGAGATAGCGGAGGGCGATATGCGCCGCGTTGAGCGCCAGGAGCCCGGCGGCGGCGGCCGCGTAGCGCGCGCGGCGCGGCGCGGGATCCCGGCTCCAAGCCAGCGCCAGCAAAAGCGGCCAGAGAAAGAAAACCTGGTCGTAGGTGAACAGGGCGACGGCGTACGTCGCGCATGCCGCGACCAGCCTGCCGCGCGCCGCGAGCAGGAAGGCGGCCAAGGTCAGGGCCGTGGGTATCTGGCATTGCGGGATCAGCGTGATCCAGAAATGGGTTTCACCGTGGTTCGGCGCCACGGCGAAGGCGGCGGCGCCGGCAAGCGCGACGGAGCGCAGGCCCGTCAAGCGGCGGATCAAAAGGAAGACCATGGCGGCGTTCAGCGCGTCGAAGGCGACGCCGACCAGATGCATCGCGACGATCGAGCGGCCGGTCAGCTCGATGAGCCCGTAGAAGAACGGGATATGGAGGTTCCGCCCGGGCACGTATTGGACGAAAGCGGTCCAGAGCTCGCGGAGAGAGGCGCCTTCGAGAGCGCGCAGGAAAGAGTAATCGTCGAGGTACAGCCCGCAGAAAGGAGCCGTTACGAGGAACGGGCCGGCGCCGAGCAACGCGGAAGCGAGCGCGAGCCTCAGGTCGGTGCGGTCCGCCGGACGGCCGTTCATCCCGGACGGCCGGCTTCGTAGAGGCGGGAGAGCTCGGAGATCATTCTCTCGCGCGAGAACTCCTGCCGGACGCGCTCGCGTCCGGCCGCGCCGAGCTTAAGACGTAGTTCCCGGTCGTCGATGAGCTGTTGGCAGCGTTCGAGCAGTTCGATCTCGCTCTTGACGATGAAGCCGGTGACCCTGTCCCGGACGGCGTCCCGGTTTCCCGAGTTGTCCGAGACGACGACGGGAAGCCCGGCCGCCATGGCCTCGAGCACGGCGTTAGGCATCGCGTCCCAGCGGGAGTAGTGGACGAACAAGTCGAGGGCGCGCAGGCGCTCGCGCGCCTGCTCCGCCGGGAGCCAGCCGGTGATCTCGACGCGGCCCGGAAGGTTCATGTTCTCGAGATGGGTCCGCACGCGAGGCTCATCCTCGCCTCCTCCGATCCAAACGCATTTGAGCCCGTTGCGCGAGTCGGTGAG
>JAMPYD010000157.1 GCA_023700845.1 Elusimicrobiota bacterium
GAGGTCAAGAAGGCCGACCAGTACTGGAAGGCCGAAGAGGACCACCAGGACTACCTGCAGAAGCGGCCGGAGGGCTACACCTGCCACTTCCTGCGGCCCGAATCCGTCCTCGGCGACTGACCGCGCGGCTTCTTCGGAATCAGTAGCTGATCGTGCGGCGGGCGGTGGTGAAGCGTCGATCGGTCGCGGGCTTCAGGAGCTGGAGGTGGTGGACGGGGCTGCCGTACACTCGGAACGGGTCCTTTTCGTAACGGGCCTTATTGTGGTCGTTCACCTCGACCGGAATGTCCTCCTCGTCCTCCGTGCCGATGAAGCGCTTGTAGGCCGCGGCGTCATCCCAGAACATGACGTAGATGATCGCCTTCGCGGCGAGCTTCGCGCGGTAGTGGTCCGAGACCGCGATCAGTTCGTCGTCGGTCATGTCCGGGGGGATGAGGACGACGATGCGGAGCTCTCTTTTCGAACGGTGCTCCTTGCCGCCCATGAGGTACATCGACTCTTTTCGGGTGATCTCCTTCGTCCTCGCCAGGAGCGAGGGGGCGGCCGCCCACGCGGCCTGGGCGCCGAGCGCGGCGATCAACAGCGCGGCGATGGTTCTTTTCATGATGGCTCCGTACGGCGATGAGCGCGTAAGCCTCGCGGCCGGCCATCATATCATGAATGCCTCGAGGCGGCTTGACCGTTATCGGCGTCGACCCGCCTCATCTTTTTATATCATCGGGGCATGACCCCGAAAACCAGAATTGAGAAGGACACGATGGGGGAAATCCCCGTCGCCGAGGACCGCTATTGGGGGGCGCAGACCGAGCGCTCCCTCCATCATTTCCAGGCCGGCGCCGGCCGCGACACGTTGACCCGCGAGATGATCCGCGCGATGGGCGTCCTGAAACGGGCCGCCGCGTCCGCCAACGCCGACCTGGGCCTGCTGCCCAAGGACAAGGAGAAGCTGATCCTCGCCGCCGCCGACGAGGTGATCGCCGGCACTCTCGACGCGCACTTCCCGCTCGTGGTCTGGCAGACGGGCTCGGGCACGCAGTCGAACATGAACGCCAACGAGGTGATCTCCAACCGCGCCATCGAGATGGCCAAGGGCGTCATGGGCTCGAAGAAGCCGATCCACCCCAACGACGACGTGAACAAGTCGCAGTCCTCCAACGACACGTTTCCCACGGCCATGCACATCGCGGCGGCCGAGGTCCTCGTCCACGAGCTCGTCCCGGCCGTGAAGGGCCTGCGCGACGTCCTCAAGAAGAAATCCAAGGAATTCGACAAGATCGTCAAGATCGGCCGCACCCATCTGATGGACGCGGTGCCTCTGACCCTCGGCCAGGAGATCGGCGGCTGGGCGGCGATGCTCGACGCGGATCTGCACCGCATCGAGCTCGTCCTGCCGGGGCTGTACGAGCTCGCCATCGGCGGAACGGCGGTGGGGACCGGTTTGAACACCCACCCCGACTTCGATAAAAAAGCCGCGGACCATATCGCCCAATTGACCAAGCTGCCCTTCAAGCCCGCCCCCAACAAGTTCGAGGCGCTGGCGGGGCACGACGCCCTCGTCTTCGCGCACGGCGCCCTTAAGACCTTGGCGTGCTCGATGAACAAGATCGCCAACGACGTGCGCTGGCTGGCGAGCGGCCCTCGCGCGGGCCTGGGGGAGCTGCGCATCCCCGAGAACGAGCCCGGCTCCTCGATCATGCCCGGCAAGGTCAACCCCACGCAGAGCGAGGCGGTCACGATGATCGCCGCGCAGGTGCTGGGCAACGACGCCGCCATCAACATCGGCGGCGCCTCGGGCAACTTCGAGCTCAACGTGTTCAAGCCCCTGATCATCCACAACTTCCTCCACTCGGCGAAGCTCCTCGCGGCCGGCATCCGCGGCTTCACCGAGCACTGCGCCGCCGGCATCGAGGCCGACGAGAAGCGCATCGACGAGCTGATGCGCCGCTCGCTGATGCTCGTGACCGCGCTGAACACCCACATCGGCTACGACGCCTCGGCCAAGATCGCCAAGACGGCCCACGCCGAAGGCCTGACCCTCAAAGAGGCGGCCCTCAAGCTCAAGCTCGTGACCGACCAGCAGTTCGGGGACTGGATCAAGCCCGAGCTGATGACCAAGCCCGGCCTATGATGACCAAGGGCGAGCAGGAGCTTCTGCGCCGGGCCGCGTCCGTCATCGGCCACGACCTGCGCAACCCGCTGGCGGTCATCAACAACTCCGCGTACTTCGTGCGCGCCAAGCTGGGCCAGGCGAAGCTCGACCCCAAGGTCGAGAAGCACCTCAAGATCATCGAAAGCGAGATCGCGCGCTCCGACAAGCTCATCGCCGACATGCTCACCTTCTCGCGCCCGTACGAGCCGGCGGCCGAGACGGTGCCGCTCGACTCCGTCGTCGGCGACGCGGTCGAGAACTACGTCCCGCCGGAGGGCGGCAAGGTGGACCTCAAGCTCGGCGCCAAGGGCGTCAACGGGAAGTTCGACGGCAAGGCGATCGGCGACGCGGTCAAGCGCCTGCTCGACAACGCCTTCGCCGCCCAGGACGAGAAGGGGACGGTCAAGGTCGCGACCGCGGCGGGCAAGGACGGCCTCGTGATCTCGGTGGCCGACGCCGGCAAGGGCGTCGACCCGAAGATCGCCGACGTCATGTTCGAGGCCTTCATGACCACCAAGCCCAAGGGCATGGGGCTCGGCCTGGCGCTGGCGCGCAAGTACCTCGAGGGCAACGGGGGCTCGGTGGCCTACGAAACCGGCCCCAAGGGCTCGACCTTCAAGCTCATCCTGCCCAAAGCGTGAGCCGCTTCCCCGAAATCCTCAAAATCGTCCTCGCCGGCCGGGCGCTCGACCGCGCCCAGGCGAAGGCGGCCATGGACGCCTTGATCGGCGAGGGCGTCACCGACGCCCAGGCCGGGGCCTTCCTCGCCGCCCTGCGCGTGCGCGGCGAGACGGTCCCCGAGCTGATCGGCTTCGCTTCGGCCATCCGCGGACGCGCGGTCAAGGTCAAGCCCAGGCGCCGCCCTCTGCTCGACACCTGCGGCACCGGCGGCGACGGCTCCGGCACCTTCAACATCTCGACGACCGTCGCCTTCATCGCCGCCGGCGCGGGCGCGGCCGTCGCCAAGCACGGCAACCGCGCGGTGTCGAGCCGCTCCGGCTCCGCCGACGTCCTCGAGGCCCTGGGCGTGCGCACGAACGTCACGCCCGAGCTCGCCGCCGAGTGCGTGGACGTGGCCGGCGTCGGCTTCCTGTTCGCTCCCAGCCATCATCCGGGCTTCGCCCGCATGCGCCCGGTCCGCCAGCAGCTCGGCGCGCGCACCGTCTTCAACCTGCTCGGGCCGCTGTCCAACCCCGCGGGGGCCAAGCGCCAGCTGCTCGGCGTTTACTCGCCCGCGCTCGTCAGGCCCGTGGCCGAGGCGCTGAAGGCGCTCGGGAGCGAAGACGCGATGGTCGTCTCGTCCAAGGACGGCCTCGACGAGCTCTCCCTCTCCGCGCCCACCGTCGTCGCGCGCCTGCGCGGGGGGAAGGTCTCGGTGTCCGAGATCACGCCCGAGTCGCTGGGCCTCAAGCGCCGCCCGCTCAAGGCCCTGGCCGGCGGCGACGCCGAGAAGAACGCGTGGATCACCCGGGCCATCCTGTTCGGCGAGTCCGGCCCCGCCCGCGAGGTGTGCGTCCTCAACGCCGCGGCGGCATTAATCGTCTCGGGGCTCGCGCGCGATTGGCGAGAGGGTTTGGCGATGGCCGAGGACTCGATCGACTCCGGAAGGGCCGCCGCGTCTTTGGCCATACTGCGCCAGCTCACGGTCAATGGCTGATCTGGGAATCCTCGGCAAGATCGGCGACCGCACCAAGGAGCGCGTCGCGCGCGAGAAGCTCGAGCGTCCCGTGGAGTGGCTTCGCACCCAACCCTTATACGAGCACCCGCCGATGTCGTTATCGAAGGCGTTGTCGGTTCCCGGCCCGCGAGTGATCGCCGAAGTGAAGTTCGTTTCTCCTTCCGAAGGGATTTTGCGAAAAAATCCCTCCCCCGTCGAAGCCGCGAGAATCGCGGCAGCGTATGCTTCAGCCGGAGCCGCGGCGATTTCCGTTCTCACCGAGCCGTATTTTTTCGGCGGCGACTTTTCTTTCTTGGCCGGGGCCCGCGACAGCTGCCCGACCACTCCGTTGTTGATGAAAGATTTTATGGTTGACGAGTACCAGTTCGAGGTCGCGAGATCGATCGGCGCGGATGCGGTCCTCCTGATCGCGGCTCTGTTGGGGTCTCGACTCGGCGCCATGCACAGCGCCGCCAAATCGTTGGGTTTGTCGGTTCTCATCGAGGTTCATAACGAAGCCGAAGCCGAGGCGGCGCTAGCCGCCGGCGGCGCTCTGATCGGCGTGAACTCGAGGGATCTTAAGACGTTGAAAGTCGATCTAGCCGTTGCCCGGCGTCTAGCTCCGTTGGTCTGCCTTCCTGAAATAACCGCCGTCGCCGAGTCCGGCCTCCGCTCGCGAAGCGACCTCGATTCGTTGTCTCCGTTAGGCTACAAGGGCTTTCTCATCGGCACCTCCTTCATGAAGCGTCCCGACCCCGGCTCGGCGTTGTCCGAGTTCCTCCATGCGCATTAAAGTCTGCGGCGTCACGCGCCCCCAGGACGCCCGCCTCGCGGGCGCGCTCGGCGCCTGGGCCGTCGGCATGATCTTCGTCCCCAACACGCCGCGCTACCTTCTTCCTCCGAAGGCCCGCAAGGTCCGGGCGGCGATCCCCAAGGGCGTCCTCGCCGTCGGCGTTTTCCGTCACGTCGCCGCCGAGGAGCTGCGCCGCGTCGTCCGCGAGCTGCGCCTGGACGCCGTCCAGATCTACGGGACGGTCCCCCGCGGCATCAACGTCCGCGTCATCCAGGCCGTGACCTTGGACGCCCGCCCCTTGCGGGGCAAGATGGTCCTCATCGAGCCCGCGCGCACCGACGCCGACCGCCGCGCCGGCCGCGGCCCGTCCGCGCGCGCCCGGCTCAAGGCCTGGAGGACGGCCCGCGCCTGGCGCGGCACCGGCGCGCGCGTGATCCTGGCGGGAGGTCTGACCCCGGACAACGCCGCCGCGGCCGCCGCCGCCGCCAAGCCCTGGGCCCTCGACGTCAGCTCCGGCGTCGAGAGCAGGCCCGGGATCAAGAGCGCGCGCCTGCTGCGCGCGTTCTTCGCCGCCTCGGGCGCCTAAAACACCCCCCTCGAAATAAACGCCCCGTTCACAATAATAATACCGCGTCGTCGGCCGGGGCGTGGTACAATGAGGGTAAGGGAAAACGTTTCCCGTGCCACATAAGACGTACGTGAGCAAGACGCAAGAAAGAGGACATACAAGACAATGGCTACCGGAAAAGTGAAGTGGTTCAACGATCAGAAGGGCTTCGGTTTCATCACGCCGGACGATGGGTCTAAGGACCTGTTCGTTCACCACTCGTCCATCATGGGCGATGGCTTCAAGACTTTGGCCGAGAATCAGGCCGTCGAGTTCGACGTGGAGCAGTCCGAGAAGGGACCCCGCGCCGGCAACGTTCGCAAGCTCTAATCAGCTGACGAACACCGCCTGAA
>JAMPYD010000158.1 GCA_023700845.1 Elusimicrobiota bacterium
ATGTAGCCCTCGATGAGGGAGACGGCCTCCGCCTCGCGCGCGGCCGGCACGACGATGCGGATCTCGGCGGGGATGTCCGACTCCCCGAGCTTCTCGGCCAGCGACGACGCCTCGGCGAACTGCGAGGTGCGGAATACGACGCGGAGATCGCTTTCTTCGTTCACGGCGTCAGGGGCGGATGATCTTGGACGGCGGCGGCTCGACGGCGACGACCTCGATGTCGAAGTCGAGCGTCTTGCCGGCGAGCGGGTGGTTGAGGTCGAGCTTCACGGCGGCCTCGGCGATCTCGACGACGATCGCGCGGAAGTCGCCCTCGGGGCCGGAGGCGCGCACGGTCGCGCCGACCTTGAGGTCGGGCATCTGCGCGAAGGCCTCGCGCGGGGCGGTGATGATCATCTCGGGGTCGGCCTCGCCGTAGCCGTCCTTCGCGGAGATCGTGAGCTTCCGCTTGTCGCCGGGCTTGGCGCCCTCGAGGCCCGCCTCGACGCCGGGGACGAGCATGCCCTGCCCCTGCTGGTACTCGAGAGGCTCCCGTCCGGCCGAGCTGTCGACGATCTCGTCGCCGACCTTGAGCGTGTAGTGAATCTTGACCTTGGAACCGGCTGCGATCATGGGGAGCTCCTGTGTTGCGGCGGGCGTCATTGACCTTCGGGGCCCTTGGCGGCGGGCAGAGTCTTGCGGAGCTCCTCGAGGCGCCGGCGCGTCGAGGCGGCCTGCTCCTGCACGGAGGCGAGGAACTTCTTCGCGTAATGGCCCTGGATGTCGTCGGCCTTGTAGTACGGGATCTCGAACTTCAGGCTCTCGGCGGTCTGGTCGAGGCCGGCGAGCAGACGCTCGAGATACTCGGCCAGCTTGACGGGATCGGTGGGCTCCATGGGCCATTCTCACTTATCCGACGCCCGGCGTCAAATCGGCGTCCCTATTTGCCGAGGCGGTAGGAGATGTCGCGCAGGTCGTAGCGCGCGCCGAGGTTCGCGAGCCGCTCCGCGCGGCGCAGGGCCTTGCGCAGGGAGGCGACCGTCAAGGTCCGGTCGAGGCGGACGGCGATGTGGGCCGTGGATTTCTCGAAGTCCACGGAGGCGGATTCGACCTCCGGCAGCGCGGCCCACTCGGCCGCGATGGCGCGGGCGCACACGGTCGTGAGCAGGCCGGACACGGCGATCGTGTACCGGCCCGGCGGAAGCTCGGTGAATTCCCGCGCGGTCGAAGGCGCGGCGGCCGCGGGGCTCGTCAGGGCGGCGGCCAGCAGAAAAGCCAGGGCTCTCATTCCTCAATAGCATATCAGCCGTATTGAGATATGTCCATGATTTGTTAGGATGAGCGCGCGTGGATTTATTTGGACGAGCGTCGTGGGTCATGTTCGCCGCCGGAGCCATCCCGACCGGGCTGGCGGGCTGGTGGATCGGCACCCATGCCGGCCAGCCGATCGCCCTCGCCGCCGTGCTGATTTCGCTGTTCGCGCTGGCCGCCTCGCTGCTGGCGGCCTACCTCGCCTGGCGCTGGTTCGTCGCGCCCCTGCGCGAGCTCGAGCGCGGCCTCGAGCGCTGGACGCGCGGGGACCTCTCGACGCCCCTCGACGAGGCGCGCCTGACGGGCTGGCGCCGCCTCGCCGGGCAGTTCTCGCGGGCGCAGGACGACATGCGCCGCGCGCTCGACGAGGCCAACGCCGGGCTCGCGCGCGAGCGCGCCCGCCTCGAGACGCTCGTCGAGCGCATTCCCGACGCCCTCGTCATCACCAACCTCCGGGGCGAGGTGATGTTCCTCAACGGCGCCGCCCTGCCGCTGTTTTCCGCCTCGCGCGAGGACGTGATGTCGGGAGGCAAGGGCCTGCTGCAGCCGCGGGACCCCTCGCGCTGGCGCCTGCGGGTGCAGGACGTCCTGAAGGCCCACACCTCCGGCGGCGTGATGGAGATTCCCGGCGCGGCGGGGGCCCCGCCGGCCAGCTTCCGCACGACGGTCACGATGTTCACCGACCCGGCGACGGGGGACTTCGGCGTGCTGATCATGCTGCGCGACCAGACTTCGGAGAAGCGCATCGAGGCGATGAAGGAGGAGTTCTTCCAGGCCGCGGCGCACGATCTGCGCGCCCCGCTGTTCGCGGTGCAGGGCTACCTGCGCCTGCTGAAGAAGTCCATCGAGCCCGACGCGCGGCAGAAGAACTGGCTCGAGGCCATCGACCAGTCCTGCGAGCGCCTGACCGCCCTCGTCAAGGACGCGCTGGACTCGGCCCGCATCGAGAGCGGCCAGCTCAAGCTCCTGCCCGCCGCCGTCCAGTCCTCCTCGATCCTGCGCCGCGCCGCGCGCCTGTTCCAGCCCATGGCCGACGAGAAGGGCGTGACGCTCGAGACGCGCCTGGCCGACGGCGCGCCGCTTTCGTTCGAGGCGGACGAGCGCCTCGTCGAGCGGCTGATCCATAATCTCGTCGCGAACGCGATCAAGTTCACGCCCCGCGGCGGGCTCGTGCTCGTCGAGGCCGCGGCGGCGGGCTCCGACCGGATCGAGTTCGTCGTCACCGACACCGGCCCCGGGATTCCCGAGGCCCAGCGCGCCGCCGTGTTCGAGAAGTTCCGCCAGCTCGACAGCGACCTTCCGAAGTCCGGCTTCGGCCTCGGGCTCGCCATCTGCGCCAAGATCATCAAGCTGCACAAAGGGGAGATATGGGTCCAGCACGCCAAGACCGGCGGCGCCCAGTTCGTCGTGCGCCTTCCCCTCGTGCAGATCGCCAAGGAGATGCTGAACAAATGAAATCCCACGCCCGGACCTTCCCGACGCTCGCCGACGCTCTCTATCCGTCGACGGGGGCCGCCCACGACGCCGCCGCCGTCGTCGTGGCGAGCCTTTTCATCGCCGTCTGCGCCCAGGTCCAGATCCCCTTGCCGTTCACCCCGGTGCCGCTCAGCGGCGGCACGCTGGGCGTCCTGTACGCCGGCGTCCTCCTGGGCTCCCGCCGCGGCGCCGCCGCCGTGCTGCTCTATCTTCTGGAAGGCTCGGCGGGCCTGCCGGTGTTCTCCGGCGGCGCCGCGGGCTTCGTCCACCTGCTCGGCCCGACGGGCGGCTACCTGGCGGGCTTCCCCGTCGGCGCGTTCGCGGCCGGCCTCCTCGCCGAGCGCGGCTGGGACCGGACCCCGGGCCGCGCCTTCCTCGCGATGCTCGCCGGCAGCCTGCCTATCTTCGCCCTGGGCCTCGCCGGCCTTTCCCGCTTCGTGCCCGCCGAGACCTTGCTGGCGCAGGGGCTGTGGCCCTTCCTGCCCGGGGACGTGCTGAAGTCCGCCGTGTCCGCCGGCCTGCTGCCGCTGGGGTGGAAGCTCCTGGGCGGAAAGAGGAACTGAACCGGGGTTGACATGCCCCGGGGACCCGCTTATACTCAACGCTAATTAGATGAAAAACAAGGGCCGTCTGCTCGACGCCGCGATGGGGCTCGCTCTGACCCTGTTCGTCGCCGGAAGCTATTACTATCGCCTTCCGTTCCTTGAAAGCGTCGAGTTCAAGGCCTACGATCTTCGGGCGAAGCTCCGGCAGAACCTCAATCCGCCCCCGGAGATCGTCCTCGTCGCGATCGACGACGATTCGGTCACCCAGCTCGGGCGCTGGCCGTGGCCGCGCACGCGCATGGCGGAGGCGATCGACAAGCTCCGGGCCGCGGGCCCGAAGGTCATCGGCCTCAACGTGCTGTTCTCGGAGCCCGAGCAGAACCACGGCCTGCTCGAGGTCAAGCGCCTCGAGGAGAAGTATAAGGAGCTTCTCGGCGGCAAGAAGATCAGCCAGAAGGGGGTGGACTTCGCCCTCGAGTTCTCCTCGTCCGCGGTGGCGCTCGACTCCGACTCGAAGCTCCTGGCGTCTTTGCAGGGCGCGGGCAACGTGGTGCTGCCGATGTTCTTCACCGCCGGCACGATCGGAGGCAAGCCCGACCCGGCCCCGGCCGCGGTGTCGAGCTCGGCCGTCAAGGCGGCCGGCGCGATCTCCTTCATCCCGGAGGAGGCCAAGGTCTCCCACCCGATCCTCTCCTTCTCGGAGGCCGCGGCGGGCCTCGGCCACGTGAACCTCTATCCCGAGGTCGACGGCGTGCTCCGCCGCGAGGCGCCGCTCGTCAAGTACGGCGACGAGCTGTATCCGTCCTACGCGATGCGCCTGACGATGGCCTACCTCGGCCTGGCCCCCGCGGACCTGAAGTTCGAGCCGGGCGTCGCGCTGACGATGGGCAAGCTGCGCGTGCCGCTCGACGGCGACAACATGATGCCGGTGACCTTCAACGGGCCGCAGGACACGATCAAGGTCGTCCCGTACGCCACCTTGATGTCCGACAAGCCGCTCGCCCCCGACCTGTTCAAGGACAAGATCGTGATCATCGGCCCGACCGCCACGGGCATCGCGACGCTGTTCGTCACGCCCGTCGCGCAGGGCTTCCCGTCGATGGAGATCGTGGCCAACGTCATCGAGAACGTGCTTCACGGGAAGTTCCTGACCCGCCCCCCGTGGGCGGAGCAGGCCGAGCTCGGGCTGCTCGCGCTCATCGGCATCTTCATCATGGCGATCCTGCCCCGCCTCCGGGCGCTGTGGGGGCTGGTCGTCAGCCTCGTCCTCGTGCTCGGGCTGTTCGGCGCGGGCACCTACCTGTTCATGAACGGCCAGTGGCTCAAGGTCGGCTACCCCTCGGTGCTCCTGCTCGCCGGCTACCTGATCATCATCTCGAAGAGCTTCCTCATCACCGAGAAGGGCAAGGAGCTCGTCGAGGCCTCGGCGATCGAGACGAACAAGATGCTCGGCCTGTCGTTCCAGGGCCAGGGCATGCTCGACATCGCGTTCGAGAAGTTCCGGCTCTGCCCGCTCGACGACAACATGAAGGACACGCTGTACAACCTGTCGCTCGATTTCGAGCGCAAGCGCCAGTTCTCCAAGGCCGGCGCGGTGCTCGAGCACATCGCGGCGAAGGACCCGAAGTACAAGGACGTCGTCGAGAAGGCCAAAAAGCTCAAAGAGGCCTCCGAGGGCGCGGTGTTCGGCGGGGTCGGCGGCGCCAAGAAGGAAGGCACGGTGATGATCACCGGCGGCACGACGAAGCCGACGCTCGGCCGCTACGAGATCGAGAAGGAGCTGGGCCGCGGCGCGATGGGCGTCGTCTACCTGGGGCGCGACCCCAAGATCAACCGCATGGTCGCCATCAAGACCATGATGCTCGAGGAAGGCTCGGACGGGGAAAGCACGAAGTCCGTCAAGGAGCGGTTCTTCCGGGAAGCCGAATCGGCCGGGACCCTCAACCACCCGAACATCGTCCGCATCTTCGACGCCGGCGACGAGAACGACGTCGCCTACATCGCGATGGAGCTGCTCGAGGGCCACGATCTCGTGAAGTACGGGCAGAAGGACGGCCTGCTGCCGTTCGAGAAGGCCCTCGAGTACGTCGCGACCGTCGCCGACGCGCTCGACTACGCGCACGCGCAGGGCATCGTCCACCGCGACATCAAGCCCGCGAACATCATGCTCCTCAAGGACGGCTCGATCCGCGTCGCCGACTTCGGCATCGCGCGCATCACCTCGTCCTCGAAGA
>JAMPYD010000159.1 GCA_023700845.1 Elusimicrobiota bacterium
CGTGGGCGAGAAGACCGCGGAGACGATCGCCGAGCGCATGGACCTCGACGCCCTGCGCAAGGCCGCCGTCGAGGACTTTCAGGCGGTGCCGGACGTCGGCCCCGTCGTCGCGGCGTCCCTCCACGCCTTCTTCTCCTCCAAGGCCGGCGAGGACCTGATCGCCCGGCTGCTCAAGCACGGCCTGAAGATGACCAAGCCGGAGCGGGTGGTCGCCGCGGGCGCGCCGTTCTCGGGCATGACCTTCGTGTTCACCGGCGCGCTGACCAAGTTCACGCGCGACGAGGCCGAGGAGAAGGTCAAGGCGCTCGGCGGGAAGGCGAGCGGCTCGGTCTCGGCCAAGACGACCTACGTCGTGTACGGCGAGGACGCCGGCTCGAAGCTCAAGAAGGCGAAAGAGCTCGGCGTGAAGACCGTCACGGAAGCCGAGTTCGAGAGGATGCTGCCGTGAGCGCCAGGAAGGAGCGCGCCCCCCGGACCGCCTTGCTGCACGTCGCCGACCGCACCGGCGTCGTCGAGTTCGCCCACGCGCTGCTCGGCCTCGGCTTCGAGCTCGTCGCCACGGGCCCGACCGCCACGGCCCTGCGCCACGCGGGCATCCCCCACAAGACGGTCTCCGACTTCGTCGGCGAGCGCCTGCCCGCCGACGCCCTGGGACTGCTCCACCCGAAGCTGATCGCGGCGATCACCGACGAGAAGCCGCGGGTGGACCTCGTCGCCGTGAACCTGTACCCGCTGTCCGCGGCGACCTCGGATCCCGCCCTGACGCAGGACGAGGTCCTCGGCTACGTCGACCCCGTCGGGCCCGCCTTGCTGCGCGCCGCCGCGCGCAACTTCAAGCTCGTCATCCCGCTGTGCGACCCGGACGACTACCAGCAGGCGGTCGACACGCTGAAGTCCTACGACCGCATGCTCCCCGACCGGCGACAGACCTTGGCCGCGAAGGCCTTCCATTACTGCGCCTACTACGACTCGACGGTGGCGCAGTACCTCGGCGGCCAGTGGGAGGAGTTCCCCGACGAGGTGGTCATCGCGCTCAAGAAATCCGCCGACCTGCGCTACGGCGAGAACCCGCACCAGAGCGGCGCGTTCTACACCTTGTCCGGCGCCCGGCCGTGGGGCCTCAACGCCGCCAAGCTCCACCTCGGCCGCCCGCTCGTCTACGGTCATTACCTCGACCTGGAGACCGCCTGGGAGCTCGTCAACGCGTTCCACGAGCCGGCCTGCGCCATCGTCAAGCACGGCGTGCCCGCCGGCTTCGCCTGCGGCGAGGACCTCGCCAAGGCCGCGCGCCGCGCCTACGCCGGCGACCCGCGCGGCTGCTTCCGCGGCACCGCCGCGGTCAACGCCGAGGTCGGCGCCGCCGCCGCCGAGTTCTTCGCCGAGGAGTTCGTCTCCTGCATCGCCGCGCCCGAATTCTCCCCCAAGGCGCTGCAGCTCCTCAAGACCAAGAAGGACATCCGCCTCGTGACCCTGCCCTCGAAGCTGATCTCCGCCCACGAGCTCGACCTGCGCGCCGTCGCCGGCGGCATGCTCGTGCAGGAGCGCGACCAGCGGCCGTTCGTCGGCGACCTGAAGACGATGTCCCGCCGCCAGCCCGCCGACCGCGAAATGCGCGGCCTGGTCGTCGCCTGGCACACCGCCATGCACGCGCGCACCCACGCCGCCGTCATCGCGCGCGGCACCGCCGTCATCGGCGTCGGCTCCGGCCAGACCTCGCGCCTCGACGCGGTGCGCCTGGCCATCGTGAAGTCCCAGGAGCGCCACCCCATCCTCGCCGCCGGCGAGCCTCTCGTGCTGGCCTCAGACGGCGCGCTGACCGCCGAGCACGTCCTGGCCGCCGCCGACGGCGGCGCGACCGCCGTCATCCACCCCGGCGGCGCCTCCGAGGACCGCGACGCCGCCGAAGCCGCCGACTCCCGCGGCCTGGCCCTCGTCTCCACGGGCGTGCGCCACTTCAAGCACTAGTCGTGGACGTAAGGCCAGGCGCGGGTGCGCATCACCGCGGGATCCTGTTCGCCGACGATGCCCCATAGCCCGTACTTCTCGAAGGTGGCGCGCTTGGGCAGCAGGAACGCGTAGCTCTTGCCGTCGCCCATCCCCTTGTCGTTCGTGCAGGAGCGCTCGAACAGGCCCTGGGAGACCCCCATCATGCTCAGGAGCCGGGCCTCGTCGGCGACCTCCTTGTCCTGCGCCTCGAGGTTGCGCCGGATGTCCTCGGGCGTCATATGATAATGGTTCTTCATCTTCTCGATCCACTCGGCGCGCTTGGCCGGCGTCCCGAAGCAGGCCTGGACGTTGCCGTGGTAGCCGACCACGCCGCCGCGGATCTCGCGCTGATGCCCCGCGACGAACAGATAGTTGGCGCAGGAGGACAGGCATTCTCCCGTGACGACGACCTTCACGTTTTGGGCCGCGATCGCGTGCGCGATACGGATGCCCTCGAAGGTGACCCCGCCCTCGGAGTCGACGACGATCTCCTTGATCGAGGGACCGAACACGAGGGCGAAGCGATCGTACTCCCCGATGTCGATCCCTCCCTTGAAGCTCATCGTGTCCGGGCCGGTTTTCGTCCAGACGCCGGCCGACGCCGGGCCGGCGAGGAGAAGCAGCGCGAGGAAAACCCTCATCCCGTCATTGTACCGGCTCCCCTCCCCGCGCGAAGGGGTCTAAAGTCCCACCCTTGACGGGGCGTCCGGCCCGGGCTACAATCGCGTCATGCAGCGAGAGACCACCGTCGTCCGCCTTCGCATCACGAGCGCCGCCCTGACGGCCGCCGAGATCGAGGCCAAGCTCGGCATCAAGCCCGACGAGTCCTGGAAGATCGGCGACCGCACCGGCGCCTTCGGGGCGGTCCTCAAGGACCACGGCTACGCGCTCGACTCGACCGCGATGATGACGACCAAGCTCGAGGACCACTTCCGCTCGATGCTCAAGCGCATCGCGCCGGTCGCCCAGAAGATCGGCGAGATCTCGGCGCAGGCCAAGGTCGAGATCGTCTGCTCGATCATCACCAAGATCATCCCCCCGGTCAGCTTCCAGAAGGACGACCTGCGCTGGATGGCCGCGATGGGCGCCCAGCTCGAGGTGGAGATCTCGATGCTCGTCGACCGGAGCGCGCACGCGCCGGCGGAGAAGAAGCCCGGCGACAAGGAAGGCCCCGCCTCGGTGTTCTGAGGACTACTTCGGGATCTTGACGCCCTTCAGGTCGGGCGACTCGGGATAGGCGAGCCCCATGCGCTGCAACGTCTTGCGCAGGATCTTCGCGAAGGCGAGGTCGCGGCGGGGCTTGTCGTCGGCGGGAATCACGTTCCAGGGCGCGTGCCAGGTGCTCGTGCGGGCCAGGATCGAGCCGAACGCCTTCTGCAGATCGTCCCAGCGCTTGCGCGTCTCCAGATCCGACGCCGAGAATTTCCAGTTCTTCTCCGGGCGGTCGATGCGCGCCTGGAGCCTCTCGCGCTGGACGTCCTTCGACACATGGAGGAAGATCTTCACGACCTTCACGCCCGAGCGCGCCAGCTCCAGCTCGAAGGCGTTGATGCGCGCGTAGCGCTCCTCGACGGTTTTCGCGTCGTGGGTGCCCCACACCGTCGGCACGATGATGTCCTCGTAGTGGGAGCGGTTGAAGACGCCGATGACGCCGGGCTTCGGCACCTCCTTCTTGATGCGCTCGAGGAAGTCCTGCGCGGCCTCAGCTTCGCTGGGTTTTTTAAATGCGGCGACGCGCACGAAGGCGGGGTTGAGGCCGGTCATGCCGTGCTTGATGACGCCGTCCTTGCCGGCGGTGTCCATGCCCTGCACGACGACGAGCACGGCCTGCGTTTTGGCCGCGGCGAGGATGTCCTCGAGCTCGTTGACCTGCTTCACCTCTTTCTTGAGCTTCTTGCCGGCCTTCTTCCCGGACAGGCCGTCCTCGTCGTCGGTCGGGACCACGGACAGGTCCACGGCCTCGCCGGGGGCGGCGGCCGCGCCGTCGAAGCGGGCGTTGAGCGCGGCGGCCTCGGCGGCCAGGGCCTTGCGCTCCGAGGGCTTGGCCGCGGCGAGAGCCACGCCGATCCTCTCCAGGGACGCGGCGGCCTTCTCCGCCTTCTTGCCCCCCGCCTCGCGCAAGGACTTCACGAGGGCGGGCAGCTCGGTCTTGGGCGCGGCGAGAGCGGCGACGACGGCGGAGCGGGCGGCGAACGCGGCGGGCGTCGCGGCGAAGGAGGGCGCGGGCGCCACCTGCGCCTGGAACGCGGCGGTGAGGCCGAGCGTCGGAGAGGCGGCGGGCCCCGACAGGGCCGCGGTCAGGGGCGCGAGCTGAAGATTGATGGCGTTGACGACGGGGCCGCGAGACACGGGCACGACCGGCGTCGCGACGCGAACCTGCGCGGAGGAAGCGGAAACGAAGACAAGAACCGCGAAAAACGCCGCGAGAGTTCTTTGCATGACCATACTATAAAGGTCTGCCGGCGACCGCGCGTGGGCCCACTGGGCACCCCTCTATAGGAAAAGGGCCTAGGAATCGGACTATCCTTGAGGATAGTCGGCGCGGGCTAGACGGCGACCTTCACGTCCCAGCACTCGTTGGCGTGCTTGAGGAGGTCGGTCTCGGTCTGGGCGCGGCGCACGAAGTCCTGCACCTCCTTGGACTTCCAGGCGGCGCCGACCTTGGGCCATGCGGAAGCCAAGGTCTCCGTCTTGAGGTCAGCCACGGCGAACGGCAACGCATTGAGCAGCTTGGCTCGGCCGTTGGGGACCACGAGCACCATCGATTGGGGGCTCTCGGCGCGGGTCACCATCTCCTGCTGGATGCCCCACGGGTAGATCGCGAGCTTGGGACCTTTCAAGGCGGCGGCCGCGGCCTTGAGGCCCATCACGGCCTCCTTCCAGTCGTCTTCGGAGCAGGCCAAGGTGTCCCACGCGTAAGCGGCGCGGCCGAGACGCATCATCGGGCCGGTCACGAAGGTACGCACGCCGCGTTTAGCGGCCTGCTCGTAAACGGCGACGGCGTCGCCGACGTTTATCTTGGTCGGAATAAAAACGAGCTCAGGCTCGAGCCCGCGCTTAACTAGCCGGTCGATCGCCGCCCAAGCGGGGGCGTAACCAGAACCCGGCCTGAGCTTCTCGTGGACGGCCGCGGTGGCGCCGTCGATCGAGATCTGAACACACGCTATCTTTAATTCTTTTAATTTATCGCAGGCCTTGTCGTCGAGGTCCAGGCCGTTCGTCTCGATCTTGATCTCGACCCCGCCTTTCGTTAACGTCTCGAAAATCTCGACGGCCCAGGGCGAGCCCATCGGCTCCCCGCCGCCGAAGGCGACGTACGCGATGCCGTTCTCGACGATTTGGCGGGTCAGCGAAAGCGCCTGCTCGCGGTTCATCTCGTCGGGCCAGGCCTTGTCCGGCCCCGACTCCTCGCAGCAGTGCAGGCAGCGGCCCGTGCAGCGGGTGCTCAGCTGCCAGGCCAGAAAGAGAGGGGCGCCGTAGTCGCCCACGGACGCCCCTCTCCGGTCCATCAGGTGAAGCGGATGTAGGGCTGGGCCATCAC
>JAMPYD010000160.1 GCA_023700845.1 Elusimicrobiota bacterium
CCAGGCCGCGCTGGATGAGAATCCTCAGCCGCGCCAGGCGCAGGGACTCGTCGGCCGGCGCGAGCGCCAGGGCCCGGTCGAACTCGGCCTGGGCCTGCTCGAGGCGGTCGGTCAGGACGAAGAGCTCGGCGCGCGCGACGGAGACCGCGAGGTCTCCGGGAGCCAGGGCCGCGGCGCGGTCGAGCTCGTGCGCCGCCTCCTCGTAATTGCGGCGCTGGAGGAGGAATTTCGCCTTCCGCAAATGGAGCGGCGCCTCCGGACGCAGGGCGAGAAGGCGGTCCATCTCCTCGAGGGCCTCGACGACGGAGCCCTCGTCGGACAGCGCTTGAGCCCTTTCCAGAGACGGGGCGTCCGCCGGCCCGCGGCTCACTGCGCACGTTTCGGCGCGGGCGCGCCCGCCTTCGCGGCGCCGGCGCCTGAGAAGTGCGCGTCCAGCCGGAGGCCCAGGCGGATGACCTTCTCCTCCTGCGCGTCGAGAGCCTGCATGACCGCGGGCTCGATTTGGGACAAGGCGAGCTCCACGTCGGAGTAGCACGTGCGGGCCGCGGCGATCAGGGCCGAGGCCGCCTGGCGGTTCGCCGGGGAGCCCAGCGGCGCCTCGCAGCTGAAGCCCTTGATCGACGTGGCGAACTTAGCGGGCGCCTGTCCCGCGGCGGGCGCGGGGTTGGCGGCCTTGTCCCAATCCCGGGAGACGTACCACCGCCCGGCCGGGCTCTTGAGAAGCCTCGCCCGGTGCTCCTGCGCGACCTTCTTGCCCTCGCCCATCAGGACGCGGCAGTAATCGGACGCTCCGCACAGGGCGGCGTCCTTGGCCTTGAACGCCTTGACGAACAGGGCCGTGCCCTGGCACGAGGCCTTCTGCCTCTGGCAGTCGGCGGCGCTCGAGCAGCTCTCCGGGTTTCCCGGAACGATCAAGGCGCAGTCGCCGGCGTCGCCGGCGAGGCTCGACACGAAGGACCGGCAGTCCGCCTGGCTCCCCGTGCACTGCTTCAGGGCGTCCGCGCAGCTGCTCGGCCGGCCGATGTTCGCGGCGATTTTCGCGCAGCACTGGGACCATTCCTTGGCCTCCGCCGGGCTCTTCGGCTGATCGGTTTGGCCGCAGGCCGACGCGAACTCGGCGGCGGAGCCGACCGCGGCCCGCGCGGCGCGAAGATCCAGGACGAGGTTCTGGCAGGCGTTGTCCCAGCGGCCGAAAGGCTGAGGCGAGCAGGCCCCGGGACCGGAGGTCGAATAGGCGAGGTAGGCGGCGTAGGCCAGGAGCTCTCCCGAAAAAGGCTCGGCGGTCGCCGCGGCCACGATCTCCGCCGGCGCCTCGAGCAGCGGCGCGGGGGCGCCGCCCGGCGTCTTGCCGGCCTTGAGGGCCGCGGCCGCCGCCAGCGAGTCGGCGCAGGCGCCGACCTCGCGCACCGCCGCCTCCGCGTCCGCCATCGGCTTGTCGCAGCGCCGAAGGACCGATTGCGCGCCGGCCTCCTGGAGCCCCAGGGAACCGAACGCGGCCGCCAGCAATAACGGCAAAGCATGTCTGTTCATCGGGAATTCCTCTCTGCTCCGCGCTTGGCGAAATTCTCACGCATGCCGCAATATAGCAAAAGACGGCGCCGGTAAGCTCATCTGGTATACTAGCGCGATGGCCCCGCGAAAAATCGAGCCCCGCCGCTGGGATTGGTGGATGCAAAGCCTCCCCGACCTGGCCTGGCCGGCCGAGGGGCTGGGGCGCTGGGAGCCCAAAGCGCCGCGCGCGCTCGACCGGGAGGCTCTGCGCCTCTGCCTGCTTCGCGAGAAGAATCCCGCCGCGCGGAGGCGCCTGCGCCGGATCCTCGGCGAGCCGCTCACATCGGACGCGCGCGCGCGCGCGCGGCGCCGCCCGCCCAAAGAGCCCGCCGCCCGGGCCTGGCTGGCGGAGGAGCTGCTCGAGGAAGACCCCGCCCGGGCCTTGCGCCTGCTCGAGGGTCTGCCCGGAGCGGGCCCCGCTCTTTACCGCGGCGCCGCCCTGATGGGGCTCAAGCGCTGGAAGGCCGCGGCCGCGGCGCTCGGCGAAGCCCCCTCGGCGGTTTCCTCCCTGCTGGCCGCCGCCGCGCTTCTGCGCGCGGGCGCGCCCGCCGCCGCGCTCGAGGCGCTGCGCCGGTGCGAATCCTTCGGCGCGGACCCGGCCGCGCTCCATTGGATGCGCGCCTACGCGCTGGAAAAGCTCGGCCGCGTCCGGGAGTCCCGGCTTAGCGTCGAGCAGGCGCTGCTCCGCTTCTCGGAGCTGGCCTTCGATCCTCTCCTCGGCCCGGAGCTCGCGCGGGAGAACCTTCGCGGCGGCCGCTGCCGCCCTCCGACGGAGCGCACCTTGGCCTTGCTCGGCGAGAGGCGCACGGGCGCTCCGGCCGCCTGGGCGGACGTGGAGCGCGCGGAATCCCTGCGCTCGCCCGAGTTCTCGCGCCACGCCGAAGCCGTGCCCCTGCTTCGGCGCGCCGCGCGCCGCGCGCCGCGCTCGCCGTGGGTCTGGGCCTACCTCGGCCGCGGGCTCGACGGCGAGGGAGACCACGCCGGGGCGAAGGAGGCCCTCGACCGGGCCGCGTCCCTCGCTCCGGACTGCGGCTGGATCCGGGCCTGGCGCGGCTCCTGGCTCCTGCGGCACCGGCGCGCGTCCGCCCTCCCCGAGCTCGCCCGCGCCGCCGCGCTGATTCCCGACTACCCCTTCGCCCGCGCCTGGCACGGAGGGGCGCTGCGGCGCGCCGGGAAGCTCGCGCGCGCGGCCGCCGAGCTCGAGGCCGCGATGCGCCTGGAGCCGGGCTACGAGTGGACGTTCGCGGAATTGTTCCAGGTGCGGCGCGAGCAGAAAAATTGGGCGGCCGCCTCCGAGATGATCACCGCCGCCTACGAGCGCGAGGAGAAATTCACCTGGGCCCGGCGCGGCGATCGCGACGCCTGCGAGCGGGCGCTCGAGGAGCTCTCCGGCGCGATCGCCTCGCGTCCCCGGCTTCCTCTTCTGAGAGCCTGGCGCGCCTGGATCCTGCTCGGCCTCGGCCGGACCCCCGAAGCCCTGCGCGAGGCCCTGGCCGCGTCGGCCCGGGGCCCGGCGTTCGCGCACGCCGTCGCCGCCGAGGCCTACGAGCGCGAAGGCCTCCTGGAGCGCGCCCTCGCCTGCTGCGACCGGGCCGTCGCCCTTCGCCCCTGCGCGGCCTATCTCGGCTCGCGCGGGATGCTGCTTCAGCGCATGGGACGGGCGAGGGCGGCGCTCGCCGATCTGCGCCGGTCGGTCTGGTACAACGGCACGGTCGCCAAATTCCAGTGCGCGCTGGGCGCGGTGCTCCTGGACCTCGGCCGGCCGAAGGCCTCCCTCGCCGCGCTCGACCTCGCGCTCGGCATCCACCCGGACTACGGGGAGGCGCTGGCGCGCCGCGCCCTGGCGGCCGCCCGGCTCGCCTCGAACGACGTCGCGGCCTGCGCCGAGCTGCTCAAGGCCGTCGAGCACGGCTCCCACCTGCCCCCCGAGCTTCTGGAGGCGACGCGCCGGCGCATGGGCCTCCTGGCGCGCCGGGCCATGAAAAAGCTCAAAAAAAGCCCGTCTGCTTATTGACTTGCCCGACGGGACCTGTTACACTTGCTCGGTCCGGCCCCGTCGCAAATATGCCGTAAAATAGACACGAAATTCAAGAGGAATCACCATGAAACAGAGCGACTTCAACCGCACCATCGAGCGCCTGGCGGGCGGCGGACTCTCTCTTCCCAAGGACCTCTCCGTGTTCTTCCCCGACGGCGACGGGCGGCAGGACCTGATGTACGAGCAGGACTTCGGGCTCGCCCCTTTCGCTCCCTTATATAGGAAGGCCCGCGCCGCCGTCATGGCCGCGGACATCCCCGCCGGCGAGCGCGTGCTCCTCTCCTCGTATCTCGATCTTTTCCTCGGCGAATACGACCGCGCCGCCGCCTCGCTGAAAAAGCTCTGCGACGAGGCGCCCGGCGAATACTGGCCGCACTTCCTCCACGCCGCCGCGATCTGGCTGCTCGGCGACCAGCGCCGCACGCGCGACTATCTCCCCACCGCCCTCAAGGCGATCGAGAAGGCCGTCGCCGTGGACCCGAAGCAGATGTACGCCTACATCATCCGCGCCGGCCTGCGCCGCGAGCTCGAGGACGTCCCCGGCCGCCTCGAGGACACCGAGCGCGTCATCAAGATGGCCCCGCGCTTCGTCTGGGCGCGCACCGAGAAGGCCGAGGTCCTCGGCGAGACCGGGCACTACCGCCTCGCCCTCAAGGAGCTCAACAGCCTCATCAAGCGCTTCCCGACGGCGGCCTGGACGTGGGCCCAGCGCGGCCGCCTGCGCGGCATCTCCGGCTTCTACAAGCTCGCGCTCGCCGATTTCGAGAAGGCCGTCGAGCTCGACCCGACGTGCGGGCCGATGGTCGCGTGGCGCGGCGAGACGCACCGCCGCCTCGGCCATTTCACGGAAGCCGTGGCCGATTTCGACCGCTCCATCGCCCTCGACCCGGGCTACCGCCTGGCGCACGCGTGGCGCGGACGCGTCCGCCTCCTCCTCGGGGACTTCAAGGGCGCGGTGAAGGATTTCGACGCGACGCTCAAGATCGAGCCGCGGGAGATGCTGGCGCGGACGTGGCGCGGCGAGGCCTGGTGGAAGGCAGGCGAATTCCGGCGCGCGGCCGAGGACTTCGAGGCCGTCTATCCCGCCGAGCCCCAGGGCTTCTGGAACGCCCGCCTGAAGACCAACGAGACGCAGGAAAGCTACTTCATGCTCGACTCCGAGGGCGGCAAGCGCCAGGAGCATTTCTGGGCCGATCTCGAGAAGGGCGCGGCCTCCGGCGACGCCTGGGCCTGGGCTTTCCTCGGCCGCTGCAAGATCGGCGCCGGCCGGATCGAGGACGGCCTGCGCGACCTGACCCGCGCGCTGCAGCTCGAGCCGTCCAACGCCTACGCGCTCGCGTGGCGCGGAGAGGGCGCGCGCCGGCTCGGCGCCTTCGGCCGGGCCCTGACCGACCTGGAAGCCTCTCTCAAGCTGGACCCCGCCAACCGCTGGGCCGGAGCCTGGAAGGCGCAGACGCTCGCGCAGACCGGGCGCGCGGAGGAGTCCTTGGCCTGCTTCGAGCGCGCGCTCGACACGCCCGACCAGCGCTACGCCGCCGCTCACGTCTGGCACGGCGAGGCGCTCTGGAACATGGGACGCCGCGACGAGGCGACCGTCGTCTTCCGCCGGGCCTTCATCCTGGACGGCAAGTGCAAGCAGGCCAAGGCCTGGATGAACCGTCTCAGCCGCCGGAAGTCCGAAGCGCTCGCCGCCGCCTGAGAGCGGCTTGCCCGACGTTCTGTCCGACGCCGAACGTCATGCCTCGCGCGGGGATTTTCACTCGGCGCTGGGACGCCTCGCGCCGTCGCTGCGCCGGCGCCTCCCCCCGCTCGACGCGTTCTACGATTTCGTCGGCGACCAGGACCTGCTGTTCGACAATCCCGGCCACCCGTCGCTGACCGCGGCGGAGACGGCGGCGGCCGAGCGCGCCCTGCGCCGCCTCGGGCCCGGCCCCGTCC
>JAMPYD010000161.1 GCA_023700845.1 Elusimicrobiota bacterium
GGCGCGATCCCGGGCTCCTTGGTTCCCCTGGCGGGCATCGCCGCGACGCTCTGGCTCGGCGCGCAGGGGGGATGGCTGCAGGTCGCGGCCTCCGGGGCCGTGCTGGCCGTCGGCTTCGCCCTGCGCGCCGCGGCGCGGCCCTTTCTCGATCAAGCCCCGCTTGACAAGATGTAATCAAACCTGTTACATATAGCCATATCCGCACAGGAGGCTACCCATGCGCAAGATACTCGCCCTCGCCGCCGTTCTCGCCGTGCTCTCGCCCGTCGTCCGCGCCGATTCCTACGAGATCGACGCCTCGCACTCGCAGGTCGGATTCCGCATCAAGCACCTCGTCGGCAAGGTCCCCGGCCGCTTCACGAAGTTCGCGGGAACCGTCGAGTTCACGCCCGCCAAGCCGGAGGCCTGGAAGGTCGTCGCGACGATCGACCCGGCCTCGATCAACACCGACAACGAGAAGCGCGACGGCCACCTCAAGTCCGCCGACTTCTTCGACGTCGCGAAATTCCCCGAGATGACCTTCAAGTCCACGAAGGTCGCGGGCGTCAAGGGCGACTCCGCGAAGCTCCACGGCGAGCTGACGATGCACGGCGTGACCAAGCCCGTCGTCCTCGACCTCGAGCTCGGCGGCACGACGAAGGACCCGTGGGGGAACACCCGCGCGGGCTTCACTGCGACCGGCACGATCAACCGCAAGGACTTCGGCATCGTCTGGAACAAGGCCCTCGACACCGGCGGGCTGATGCTCGGCGACGAAGTCGCCATCTCGCTCGACATCGAGGCCGTCCTCAAGGCCCCGGCCAAAAAGTAACCTTGCCTCTCTTGACAAGCCGCGGTGCCGGGGCTAGACTTAACCCGGCCGTACGCTTCACCGCAGTCATAAAGGAGAAATCATGAAAAAGGCACTGTTGGCGATGTTGGTTCTGACGTCGTTCATTTCCGCGGCTCACGCGGCCGGCGGCAGCGATCCGAACATCGGCTGTGGTCTCGGAACCGAGCTGTTCGCGGGCAAGCTGGACAAGAAGGTCTTCGCCCTGCTCGGCGGGACGACCAACGGAACGTACACGCAGACCTTCGGCATCAGCTCCGAAACCGCGGGCTGCAACGTCAAGGGCGGCTGGGTGCGCAACGAGAAGAAGCAGGCCGCGTACGCCGAGGTCAACCTGCAGAAGCTCTCCACCGAGATGGCTCAGGGCGGCGGCGAGTATCTCAACGCCTTCGCCTCGCTCATGGGCGCCAACGACGAGGCCTCGAAGAAGGCCTTCATCTCGATGACCCAGGAGAAATACGAGACCCTGTTCCCGACGGCGAACACGGACTCGGCGACCATGCTGCGCAACCTCCGCGCGGAAATGGCCGTCAACCCCAAGCTCGCGACGCTCTAAGCGAGACGACGCATTGACTACGCGGGCGGGACGCCCAGACGGCGTCCCGCCCGCGCTCTTTCCCGTGTGACGACCCCTCGCGTCCTCCTGGCGCTCGCCCTTCTCCTCGCTCCCCGCGGACTGCTCGCGGCGGAGCCCTCCTATCGCGAGGAGCTGTCCGCCCGGGCGCGCGGCCTGCGGCTTTCGAGCGAGCGGAAATGGCTCAAATTGCTGCATTACCGCCCCAAGGGGGAGGCCTGGCGCAGCGAGGCGGACGGCGGCGGCTTCTTCCTCGCGCCGGACGGACGGACGAACCCCGGCGCCGAGCTCGAGGCCGACCTCGCCGCCTTTTTCGCCCCGGAGCCGGAGAAGGGCCAGCATCCCCAATGCCGGTTCCCCGCGCGCTACCACTGGCTCAAGGAAAAGCTGTCCTTCGACCCCGCCCGCCTGCCGGAGCGAACCTGTCCCGATTTCGAGGCCTGGAGGGGGGCCATCGACGCCGAGGCGGTCTCGGTCGTCTTCGCCAGCGCCTTCCTCAATAACCCCGCCTCCATGTACGGGCACACCTTCCTGCGCCTGCACCGCCGCGGAGGCGGCGACGCCCTGCTCGACTACACCATCAACTTCGCCGCGACCCCGGACACGAGCAACGCTTTGGTCTACACGCTCAAGGGCCTCAACGGCTCGTTCAAGGGGGAGTATTCGCTCCTGCCGTTCTACATGAAGACGCAGGAATACGGCAGCCTCGAGATGCGCGACCTGTGGGACTACCGCCTGAACCTGACGCCCGGGCAGATCGCCGACCTCGTCCGCCACGGCTGGGAGATGGGCAGCACGCACTTCAATTATTATTTCTTCACCAAGAACTGCTCCTACCAGCTGCTGACCTTGCTCGAGGCGGCCGACGAGACGCTCGACGTCGGTTCCGACTTCGTCTGGAGCGTCATCCCGGCGGACACCGTGCGGGTCCTGCAGGCCCGCCCCAGGTTCGTCGAGCCGCCGCTGTACCGGCCGTCGTTCGTCTCCGAGATCAAGGCGCGCCGCGCGCGCATGTCGCCGGAGGAGCTCGTCCTCGCGACGCGGCTGGGCCGGGACGCCTCGCCGGAGGGGTTCAAGAGCCTGGAGCCGCTGCCGAAGGAGCGCCAGGCCCTGGTCCTGGAGTCCGCCAACGACTACCTGCGCTACCGCAAGGGCTACTACATCGAGCAGAGCACCGAGACCTTCCTCGCCATCCACGCCCTGCTCCGGGCGCGGGGGCGCCTCGGCCTGCCTCCGGCCCCCGCCCCGATCGAGAGGCCGTTCCCGCTCGAGGCCGGCCACGACACCGCGCGCGTCGGACTCGGGGGAGGGATTTCCAGCCGCGGCTCGTTCGAGGAGCTCGCCTGGAGGCCGTCTTTGCACGACCTCTCCTCCGTCGACGAGGGCTACATCCCCGACAGCCAGCTCGAGATGGGCGCCGTCCGCCTGCGCTTCGACAACGACGCGCGCGAGCCCTACATCGAGCGCCTCGACATCGCGACCATCATCTCGATGTCCCCGTGGGACCCCTGGGTGCGCAAGCCCTCCTGGAAGCTCTCCACGGGCGTCGACCAGGCCAAGGAGCTGGGCTGCGCGGGCGCGTCGTGCATGTACTACAACGTCAACGCCGGAGGCGGGCTCTCGGCGCAGAGCCGGCTGTGGCGGCGCGAGGTGTATTACGCCCTGGCCGAGGCGGACCTCGGCTTCGGCCCCGTCCTCGCCCAGGACTGGCGCGCCGGCGCGGGCGGCACCGCGGGCGTGATCGTCGACCTGGCCGCGCGCTGGCGGATCCTCGGCGAGGCGACCTATATCGACTACGCCCAGCGCTCCGCGCCGCGGCAAAGGCTGCGCCTGACGAGCTCGGTGCGCCTGACGCGCGACACGGAGCTGCGCCTCATCCTGGACCGGCGCTCGCCCGACCAGGAGGCGGGCGCGATGTTCTATCTTTTCTTCTGATGAGAGCCCTTCTCCTGCTGGCGCTCGCGCTCTCGGGCTGCACGAACGTCTTCCTCCAGCCCGACCGCGTGCACCGCTACCTCCCGACGCGCGAGGAGGGCCGCTGGGAGGAGGTCCGGTTCAAGAGCGGCGACGGGACCGACCTCCTCGGCATATGGTTCAACGCCCGCCAAACCCCGTCGAAGGGCGTGATCGTCCATTTCCACGGCAACGGCGAGAACATGACCAGCCATTACCTGTTCGTGTACTGGCTCGCCGCCGAGGGCTACGACGTGTTCGCCTTCGACTACCGGGGCTACGGCGGTTCCGGCGGCAAGAAGTCGCTGCCCGGCTCGGTCGAGGACTCGGCCGCGGCCCTGCGCCTGGCGCGCGGCCGGGCGGGCGGGTCGAGGGAACGCCTGATCGTGCTCGGGCAAAGCCTCGGCGGCGCGCTCGCCCTGGCGGCGCTCGACCGCGACGGGGGGGAAGGGGTGCGCGGCGTGATCCTGGACTCGACCTTCGCGTCCTACCGAGAGACGGCGCGCCTCAAGCTCGGAGGCGCCTGGCCGACCTGGCTTCTCCAGTACCCGTTATCGGGCCTGCTCATCTCCGACCGCTGGGCCCCCAAGCGCCTCGTCGCCCGCCGCAAGCCCGTGCCCCTGCTGGTCCTGCACGCCGTGAACGACCCCGTCGTCCCCTACTCGCAGGGCCGCCGCCTCTTCGACCTCGCGCCTGGCCCCAAGGAGTTCTGGAAGCTCGACAGCGCGGGCCACACCGAGGCCCTCTACGCCCGCGCCTCCCAATATCGCCCTCCCCTGCTCGCCTGGCTCGACCGCGTGTTGGAATAGGCCGCAGCAACGCAACAACGGGAGGTCTGACCCCGCTTAGGGTTTGGCGAGGATGCGGCGGAAGGCGGCGGATTGGGCGGAGCGCGCGGAGGGGTCGGTTTCGGCCCGGAGGGCGGCGCTCAGGTGCTCGCGGTGGGAATCGTCTCCGATGCGCCCGAGGGCGATGGCGGCGGCGGTGCGCACGCCGCTGTCGGGATCGCGCAGGGCCCGGGCGACGGCGCCGGCGGCTCTCGCGCCGCCGACGTCCTGAAGGGAGCGCACGGCCGCCATGCGGACCTGCCACTTCGGCTCGCGCAGGAGGCATTCCTCGAGCGCGCCCACGACGAAGCCCTTCTTCGTGCGGCCCAGGGCGAGGACGGCGGCGTAGCGCACCCACCAGGAGGTGTCGGCGCGCAGCGCGCGGGACAGGCGCGTGGCGGCCCCGTCGGCGGGAATGCGGCCGAGGGCGAGGGCGGCGGCGTAGCGGACGTCGGGGACGGGATCGTTGAGGGCCTCGCCCAGCGCCGGCGCGGAGACCGCGTCGCCGATGCGGCCGAGGGCCGTGGCCGCGGCGGCGCGGATCTCGGGCTTTTCGTCGAGGCGAAGCAGGACGGCGGACAGGGGCGGGACCGCCGAGACGTGGCGCGGGACGGCCGCGGAATTGACCGCCGCGAGGCGGTCCGCGGGGTTGGAGGCGCGCAGGCCGCCCATCAGCCAGCCCGGGGACGGGGGGGAGATCAGGGCGTCGCGCAAATCCTCGCCTTCGGCGGTCAGCGCCGTCAGCGGATCCTCGACCTCGCCGAGGATCCTGGCGCTCGGGGGAAATTCCTCGGAAGGCGCCGGCGCGGCGAAGCCCGGCAGGGGCAGGACTCCGGGGTTCGCGGAGGCGGACGCGGCCATCATGACGGCGGCGAGGGCCAGAATCATGGGAGAACTAGTCTAACAGGTCGGCCCGGATTTCGCCAGCGAAATGTCAGACCGCGGCGGGCGTCTTGTCCGGCGCGCACGCCTTCGCCTTCGGCTTGCTCATGCCGATCGCGAGCTTGACGCTCGCGCCGAAGGTCTTGAGCGGCTCGCCCAAGGTGTGGGACACCATGCGCACGCAGCCGAGCGAGCAGCCGGCCTCGCAGGGCTTGTGCACATCGTTGGTCCGCAGGCGCTCGGGGGTCGCCGACATCAGGTCGAAGGCGACGCCGCGCTGCTGGGCGCACCACTGGATCGAGCCGGCGGCCGTCACGTAGAGGAACTTGAAGCCTCCCAGGCACTTCCACGGGCGGGAGAAGTCGCCCGCGAGCATCTCCTTGAGATGCTCTCCGTAGAAGTTGACGCCCTCGAAGACCCCGTACTTGTCGAGCAGCGCGAGGTAC
>JAMPYD010000162.1 GCA_023700845.1 Elusimicrobiota bacterium
ACGAGTTCACGCCCGCGGTCGGGGACACAGGAATCGAACCTGTAGCCTCTCCCACCCCAAGGGAGCGCTCTACCATTGAGCCAGTCCCCGACCGCGGGCGCGACATGCGGTCGGCGCCGGCCGAACCACTCGTCACGGGTATTTTAATCCTTTGGCCCCCCCCGGCGCAACTGTTTCGTGCGGCCGGACCTAGCGGCCCATCTCTTCGAGGATGGCCTTGAGCTCCTTGCGGACCTCGCGGAGGAGCTTGGCCTGGGCGCCGTCGGCGGGGGCGGGGCCGGTCAGGGGCGCGTCGAGCGCGGTCTTCCCCCGCCGGCGGTCGATGAGCGCGCGGCGCGCGCCGGCGACCGTCATCTTTTTGCGCTGGAGCAGCTCCTTGATCTCGAGGACCAGCTCCAGGTCGGCGCGGGAGTAGCGCCGGTGGCCGCCCTGCTTGCGCGACGGCTTGAGCTCTCCGAACTTGTTCTCCCAATAGCGCAGGGTATGAGGCGGAACCTGCGCGAGCCGCGAGGCCTCGCGCATCGTGTAATAGTCGCGGTCCGGAAGAAACGGCAACTCCACGATGATTACTCGAGCAGGTTCTTCGAGGCCTTGAAGCGCACGCCGCGCCGCGACGGGACGCTGACCTGCTCCCCGGTCTTCGGGTTGCGGCCGTTTCTCGGCTGGCGGGCCTTCACTCGGAAGGTCCCGAAGTTCGAGATCACGACCTTGTCTCCCTGGTTGAGCGACGCGCGGATCGTCTCGAAGGTCGTCTCCACCGCGAGGGCGGCCTCGCCCTTCGTGGTCAGGACTTTCGCGACGGCCTTGATGATGTCGAGGCGGTTCATTTGGGCTCTCCCCCTTCCTTTCCTTTGGGCGGCGGCTCGCCGCCCTCCGGCTTCTTCTTGAGATCCTTGAAGATGTCCTCGGGCTTGAGGCTCTTGAGGTCCTCCTTGAACTTGGAGACCTCGTCTTCCGAGATGGGCTTGTGCAGGGTCTGGCAGCGCTCGAAGACGCTCTCGTGGACCATGATCGGGCAGCCGGCGCGCACGGCGATGGCGATCGCGTCGGACGGGCGGCTGTCGAGCTGGACCGTCTTCTTGCCGTCGGACACGTGGACGCGCGCGTAGAAGGTGTTCTCCTTGATGTCGCTGACGACGATCTTCTTGACCTCGAAGCCGAGCTCCTGGATCGCGGCGAGCAAGAGGTCGTGCGTCAGCGGGCGCGGCAGGACGATGCCGGAGAAGCGGATCGCGATCGCCTGGCCCTCGGTGATGCCGATCCAGATGGGCAGCAGCCGGCTTCCCGACAGCTCTTCGAGGAAAATGATGCACTCGTTGACCGTGGTCGCGAGCGAGTAGATGCGGACCTCCTTCTCTCCCGTCCCGCCCTTCGGCGGGACAGGAGAGACTTCCTTATCCTTGTCCTTATCCTTGTCCTTGTCGCCGCCTTCCTTCTTGGCCATATGGGTTCTCCGTTAAAATCCGAGCGCCTTGAGCACGACCTTCGCGGGCGCGCCGCGCGTCGCGCGCCAGATCGCCTCGAGCAGGGGCGCTTTGACCTTATAGCGCCGGCACAGCTCCCGCGCGCTGGCGGAGGCCTCGATGCCCTCGACGATCGTGGGGATCTCGGCGAGCGCGCGCTTGGGCGTCAGGCCTCTCCCGAGCTTTTCTCCGAACCCCCGGTTGCGGGACTCGGGCGAGGTGCCGGTCGCGATCAGGTCGCCGAGGCCCGAAAGGCCGTAGATGGTGTTGTAGTGGCCGCCCCGGGCGTGGATGAGGCTCGCCATCTCGGCGAGCCCCTGCACGAGCAGGGCCGCCTTGGTGTTCGCGCCCGTCCCCAGACCGTCCAAAATACCGGCGCCGATGGCGATGGCGTTCTTCAATGAGCCGCCGAGCTCCACGCCGTGGCGGTCGGGCCAATGGGTCACGTTGAGGGCGCCGCCGTCGAACAGGCGCACCAGGGCCTTCGCGTCGGCGCCTTCCGGTCCGCCGAGCATCATCCCCGTGGGAACGCCGCGGGCGACCTCGCGGGCGAAGGACGGGCCGGAGAGCGTCCAGACCTTGCCGCGGAGGGCGGGAAGCTCGCGGGAGATGATGTCGCCCATGGTGGCCAAGGTGTGGGGTTCGACGCCTTTGGACGCGTTGACGGCGACCGCGTTTTTCGGCAGACCGATCCCGCGAATGTTTTTCGCGGTCGCCGCCAACGCTCGGGACGGCAGGACGAACAACAAGACATCAACATCTTTGACGGCAACGGCAACGTCGTTGGTGACCTTGATGGCCCCATCCAAACGAAACCCGGGGATCTGCGCGTGACGACGCGTTTTCTTCAGGGATTCGGCCAGCTTGGGAACAAATTCCCAGATCGTGACCTTCGCCTTCTTGTTGGCCAAATGTTGGGCCAGGACGCAGCCCCACATCCCGCCGCCCAATACCGTTACCTTAAGCTGACGGGCCATGGATTCCCAGCTCCTTGTTCTCGATCAGACGTTTCAAATTGGGTATGTGTTTGTAGATGATCAAAGCGCCGGCGACGCCCGCGGCGATGCAATAGGCCTGCTTGGCGCCGAGGGCGACGGCCGCGACGGGCAAGACAACCGCCGCCGTCATCGATCCGACCGATATGTGGCCGGAGATCTTGACGGCGAGCGCGAACGCGGCGATCGTGACGGCCATCGGCCAGGGAAGCAGGGCGATGAAGACGCCCGCCGAGGTCGCCACGCCCTTGCCGCCCTTGAAGCCGAGCAGCGGGGTCCAGTTGTGGCCGACGATCGCCGCGGCGCCGGCCGCGATGGCCAGCTCGGGCCGCCGCGGCTGAAGAGCCAGGCAGAGGTACACCGGCGCGTAGCCCTTGAGCGCGTCGACGGTCAAGGTGATGGCCCCGGCGAGCGCGCCCGCGTTGCGGTAGACGTTCGCGGTGCCGGGATTTCCCGAGCCGCGGGTGCGGATGTCGTATCCCTTGAGGCGTTTGACGACGAGATAGCCCGTGGGAATGCCGCCGGCGAAGTAGCCGAAGATGATCAGGGCGGCGTCGCGGAAATCTATCATGATTTTCAGCGTTATCCTACCATGTCTTTGGCGGGATACTCCAGAGAATAACCTGTCAGGCCGCCGGAGTCAATAAGGACTGCAAACGGCTCCAGTTTTCCGCCGTGACCCGCAGGCGGAAGCGGATTTTTTCCCCCTTCACGGCGCGGTCGAGTATCTGCGCGGATTCGTACAGGCGCGCGGTCCAGGCGCCGGCCGAGGCCGCGGGAGCGTCGATCTCGCGCAGCAGCCATTTCTTGGAGAGCGCCTCCTCGACGCGCGCGAGCACCGCGGGGATGCCGTCGCCGGACGCGGCGGACATCAGGATCGCGCCGGGGTAGCGCCGCGTCAGGTCGTCCCGCTCGGCGGCGCTGAGGCGGTCGGCCTTGTTGAAGGCCTCGACGCGCGGGATGCCCCCCGTCGCGAGCTCCTCGAGCGTGAGCTTGACCGAGGCGTGCTGGCCGTCGAGCTCCGGGGAGGAGGCGTCGTGGACGGTGAGCAGGCAGTCGGCGGCCTCGACCTCCTCGAGGGTGGAGCGGAACGCGGCGATCAGGGAGGTCGGCAGGCGCTGGATGAAGCCGACGGTGTCCGTCATGACGGCCCAGCCGCCGCTCGGCAGGCGCACGCGGCGCGCGGTCGGGTCGAGCGTGGCGAACAGCTTGTCGTCGGCGTACGCGGCGTACTCGCCCGTCAGCTGGTTGAGCAAGGTCGACTTGCCCACGTTCGTGTAGCCGACGAGCGCCACCTGGGGCACGGGCACGCCGGCGCGCCGCTCGCGGCGCAGGCGGCGCGAGGCCCGCACGCGCTCGAGCTCGGCGCGCAGGTGCTTGATGCGGTATTGAATGTGGCGCTTCTCGTACTCGAGCTTGCGCTCGCCGGGGCCGCGCGTGCCGATGCCGCCGGCCTGCTGGGAGAACGCGCGGATGCCGGTCAGTCGCGGGAGCATGTAGGACAGCTGCGCCAGCTCGACCTGGAGGCTTCCCTCGCTCGTGCGCGCGCGCCGGGCGAAGATGTCGAGGATCAGGCGCGTCCGGTCGACGATCTTCACCTTCGGCAGCGCCTTCTCGAGGTTCTTCTGCTGGCCGGCGGTCAGCTCGAGGTCGAAGATCACGGTGCCCGCGCGCAGGCCGGCGCACATTCCCGCGATCTCCTCGACCTTGCCCTCGCCGACGAGCGTGGCGGAGCTGAAGCGCTGGAGCGCCTGGGTCGTCTCGCCGACGACCAGCGCGCCCGCGGTCTCCACCAGGCGCTTGAGCTCCTCGAGGCTCGTGCGGATGACGTCCGTCTGCGACTTGGGGCCGACGCCGACGAGGACCGCGCGCTCGATCGGAGCGCGGGTCTCGCGGGAGACGTTCCTGACGCCGGTCTTGCGGGCCATCAGTCGAGCAGGACCTCGGGCATCGACCTCTGCAGAAGGCCTCGCCAGCGGCGCGCGGTTCCGGCCAGCAGGGCGTCGAGCGGCGCGAAATCGTCGGTGAGAACGGGGACGCCCTCGAGGTCCCGGGGCGCCGGCCGCAGCTCGCGGCTCAGCATCAGCGCGACCTCCCGCGACGAGCGCTCGGGCGCCGCGGGCGGGCCCGCGGCGAGCGGGCCGTCGGACGCGAAGAGCAGGACGTTGGCGAGCCCGTCGGTCGGCTCGCTGGCGACGAAGGCGCGCACGTGCGGGAACGTTTCCGACAGGGTGAGGTACACGGCCTTCCAGGCCCGGTCGTCGGGCGAGGTCACCGCGGTCACGAGGTTGATCGCGAACACCCCGTCCCGCGTCAGGGAGGCCTTCACGCGCCCGAACGCCTCGGTCGTGAACAGGTGCGAGGGCGGCGACTCGGCGCCGAACGCGTCGAGGAAGGCGAGGTCCCACGGCCCGTGGCCCGCCTCGAGCAGGGCTCGGCCGTCGCCGATGACGACCTTGCCCTTCGGCTTGAAGCCGAAGTCCTCGAAGGCGGCCGCGGCGATCACGGGATCGATCTCGAAGGAATCCACGGTCAGGCCGCGGCGCTCGAGCGCCTTGGGCAGCAGGCCGGCGCCGAGGCCGACGACGAGCGCCTTCCTCGCGCCGGGGCGCAGGGCGCGCGACCACTCGAGCGCGCGGATGTACTGAGATTCGCTTTCCCCCTCCGGCAGCTCCATCACGGACTGGCTCGTGCCGCCCACGAGCAGGTATCGCTTGCTCGCGTTGTCCATCACGACGATCCGGCCGTAGGCCGACTCGCGCGCCGACAGGGCGTGGCGCAGCTTCGGCGCGGGCATCAGCATCAGCCCGACGCAGGCGGCGCACGCCGACAGCTGCCCGATGGGAAGCGCGCGCAGGGACAGCCACGAGCCGAGCGCTCCGAGCAGCATGAGGAGCAGGGCGATCCCGTACAGGATCCTGGAGATGGGCAGGTGCGGGATCAGGACGAAGCCCGTGAGCACCGCGCCGAGCACGCTTCCGGCGGTGGAGACGGCCCAGGCGTCCCCGGATTTGCGCCCCGAGTCGAACGCGCCGGTGGCCGTGAGGCGC
>JAMPYD010000163.1 GCA_023700845.1 Elusimicrobiota bacterium
AGCTCGCCGGACACCATGCGCGAGGGGTCTCCGGGCGGCGGCACGGGCTCCCCGGCCTCGACGTAGGCCCAGTCGGGCTTGCGCCACAGCGGGTTGACCGACTTCCCGATCACGCGGAACTCGCCGCGGGGCGTGACGAACTCCCACTTGCGACCGCTCTTGGCGTCCTTGAGCACGCCGCCGCGCCCGACGGAGACGTCGGCCTGCCACAGGAGCTTCGCGCCTTTCTTGATATAGAGCTTGTTGGCCTTCGCGTCGATGACGAGGTGCAGCGCGCCCTTCAGGCGCTTGGCGACCTTCGCGCGCAGCAGGCCGACCTCCCCCTCGATGGCCTTCTGCGTTCTCAGATAGCCCTTGTCCTCGGGCAGTATGTTCGGGATGTCCTGGAGGAAGCGCGCGTCCCCCGCCCGCTCGCCGGACTCGCGCACGAGCGAGCGCAGGCGCCGGGCGCCCTCGTCGAGCGCGCGGGACTCGTCCTCGAGGCGGCCCGCCTCGCGGGCCAGCGCCGCGCCGTCGCGCGAGATCGCGCAGGCGCGCCACCCGAACGCCGCGGTCCACGCGACGAGGGCCAGGGGATAGATCGTCCGGCCGAAGGCGTTTTCGCTCATCAGGGGAGCGGGATCTCGTCGACGGGGTCGTCGGGGCGGGTCGCCTTGGGCGTCCGGCGCTCGGCCGCCAGGGGCGAGAGGGCGCGGGCCGCCGCGTCGGCGATCTCGGCGGGGTCCGCGAAGGCGTCGCCGCGCGGGTGGGCGGCGGCGCGCAGGACGGCGTCCCCGGTCCGCGCGTCGAGCGCGGAGATCTCGAGCGAGCGCCACGACGGGTCGAGGGACAGGAAGACGACGGCGTCCGCCCCGGTCGCGCGGCGGATCTCGTCGAGCAGGCGCGGGCTTCGCGCCGCCTCGAGGCTCAGCGCGGAGCCCGCCAGGACGCTGTCGGACTCCTCGAGATTGGACGCCGTCAGGCCCAGGCCCTCCAGGCGGGAGACGAGCGCCCGGGAGATCGCCACGCCCTTGCCTCGGGCGCCGCGCGTCGCGGCGACGGCCACGGTCCGGGCGCGGAACGACGGGGAGCGGGAGAGCGTCTCCTGGCGCTCGGGGGCGCCGCACGCGGCGAGCAGAAGCAGCGCCGGCAGGAGGCGCCTCATCGGCCGCCTACCAGCCGTCGGTGTCGAAGTCGTCTTCGCTCTTGCCCTTTTTGCCGGGCTTGCCGCCGAAGCCGCCCTTCTTCTCGAAGCCTTCGCCGCCGCGGCCTTTCTTCTTGTTGTCGTAGCGGTTCTTGCGGTCGGAGAACGCCTTGCTGTCGGCGCCGAAGTTCGGGTTGCGCTCGCCGAAGCCGCCGGACGGGCGCGGGGCGGGCCCGCCCGGGGCGCCGCCGAAGGCGGGGCGGGGCGGGTAGCCGCCGGCCGGGCGCGGCTCCATCGGCCGCGCCTCGTTGACCATGATGCGGCGGGCGCCGAGGGTGAAGTTGTTGTATTTCAGGAGAGCGGCCTGGGCCTGCTCGTCCGTGGACATCTCGACGAATCCGAAGCCCTTCGAGCGGTTCGTCATCTTGTCGATGATCACCTTCGCGCTCACCACGGTCCCGCACGCGCCGAACAGCTCCTTCAGCTGAGCGTCGTTCGTCTCGTACGGCAGGCCTCCCACGAACAGCTTCTTACCCATTATCGGTTACTCTCCTTGCGTTTTGACCGTCGACAAATTATACACCAAAAGCCCCTTCCCTCGTCGAGGGCGCGGTCCTCAGGGCCGCGGCGCGGCCAGCCAGCTCAGCGCGGCGAGGAGCTGGAAGCAGGCCGTGCCGTACAGCGGGATATAGGCGATCCAGGCCCGGTCGCCGCGCTTCATCCAGGCCCGGGCCCACGGGGTCGAGGGGACCTTGTCGATCCAGGCCGCCCCCCTGCGGATCTCGGTCTCCCCGAACCCGGCGATCGCGCAGCAGGCCAGGCCGACCGCCGTTTTTCCCACCCAGAGGCCCTCGGCGATCCCGATCCTCGCCATCAGGGCGCGCATGACGGCGTTGCCTTCGAGCGAGAGGTCCCCGTTCATGCCCGCCAAGGTCAGATGGATGTCGGCCAGCGCGGCGAGGACGTAGAACGCGCCGCCCAGCGTCAAGGCTTTGCGGGGGATCGCTACCTCAGCCGGACTTCCGCGTGCCCCTCGCCGGTCAGGAGCATCGGGGATTGGGTGCGATTGCCGCGGTTGGCCTCGTCGGCCACCTTCGGGGCGAGATAGTCGTGCAGGCCCTTGGCGGTGACCCCGCCGCGGGCGTCGGCGGCGGCGCCGTCGAGCCCTTTCAGGAAGAAGTAGGTGAACAGGCCGTGGGCCTGGGAATCGATGGTTCCGGAGATCTGGTTCGCGTCCGAGGCGGTGAAGACCACGAGCTTGCCGATGTCGGCGGACGCGCCCAGGTCGACCTTGTTGACGAGGGGCCGCGTGCCGCGCTGCAGGACGGAGCGTCCGCCCGCGCCGGAGAAGCACGAGTCCAGGGCCACCAGAACCCGCTTGGCCTTGAGCGCCTTCAGGCTGCCGTAGAGGCGCTTCAAGGGGTAGGCCGTCCGCGCGAGATAGGAAGGATCACCGTCCCACGGCACGAGATAGGCGTGCCCCGTCTCCGGGTCCGGCGCCCCGTGGCCGGAGAAATAGACGAACACGCTCCCCTCCGGCTTGACGTTCTTGGGGAGCCAATCCTCGAGGTACGCCTCCAGGGAGGAGCGCACGGCCCGGCTGCCCTGCAGCAGCTTGATGTTGCGCTCGGGGTAGCCCATCGCGAGCAGATGGCTCTTCACGGCCTGGGCGTCGCGCTCAGCGAACTGAGCCTCGGGCAGGTCGTTGGAGTACTTCTCCACGCCGATCACCAAAGCGAAGTTGTCCGGATTCTCCGCCGTCCGGGTCCGGGGCGTGTCCACATCCGAGGACGCCGCCGCGGGAGGAGCCGCGGGGCTCTTCGCGGCGGAGGCCTCGCGCAAGGTCTCGAGCATGAGCTTCTTCATCTCGTCCTTGTCGAGGCCGGCCGCGGGCGCCGCGGAGGCGAGCACCCGGACCTTGCGCGGCTCGCGCGCGAAATCGGCGACCTTGGGCGACGCCGCGAGCTTGGCGACGAGGTTGGAGGCGATGCCCTCGGCGATCCGCTGAAAATTCGCCTTGCTGATGTTCATGTTGTTGCCGAGCGCCCCGCCGGTGAGGTCCACGGATTCGACCTTGCGACCGTCGGCGAGCAGGTTGAGGGTGGTGTGGTAGGGCGTGAACGTGGCCGCTTTCGGGTCGATCGTCGCCTCGAGCATGCCGTCGGCATCGTAGTTCGCCGCCGGCTTGAAGCCGTATTCCCGCAGGGCCGCGTCCATCGCCGCGGCGAGCGCCTCCGGCAGCAGCGTCGCGGACGAGCCGTGCTTGATCGGAAGAAGGTGGAGCTTGAGGCTCTGAACGGGGGCCGGAGGAGCGGCGAAGGCCGGCTTCGGCGGCACGGACACGACGCAGCCGCTCAGGACCGCCAGGCCCGCGAACAGAACGGCGAAGACGGTCACTTGGGGCTCATGAGCCCCGGAACGACGGGGTTCTGCTTGCCGAACAGGTCCAGCACGACGGGATCGGCCTTCGGAGCCTTGTTCACGAAGCCGCGGATCTCTTCGGGCACGAGCTCGGGCTTCTGGTACACGGCATGGTCGTGCGTGAGCTGGGAGTCGAGCGAGGTCTGATCCATCGCGACGGTCGGCGTCGGCACCATGCGGATCGTGTCCCACGGGCAGTCCTTCGCGCACAGGTTGCAGCCGATGCAGATGTCGTAGTTGACGTAGACGCCCTTGGCCGCGGGCTCCTCGTCGCCGAACTTCTCGATGCACGACGGGACCGGGCAGACGGCGATGCAGACCTCGCAGCCGGTGCAGCCGTCGAGGTTGATGAGGGCCTTGATCTTGGCCTTGGACGCGCCTTTGACGAGGGCGGCGCGGCGCGAGTCGTTCTGGGGAGCGGGCATTAGACGGCCTCCAGGATGGCTTCGGCATGACCGGCCACGGACACCTTGCGCGCGGCCTGCAGGATCCGGCCGGTCGGCCCGATCACGAAGGTCGAGCGCACCACGCCCATGAACTTGCGGCCGTACAGGGACTTCTCCTGCCAGACGCCGTACGCCCGGCAGATCTCCTTGTCTTCGTCGACGAGGAGCGGGAAGGGAAGGCCGTGCTTGGCCTTGAAGCTCGCGTGGGACTTGGCCGCGTCCGGGCTCACGCCGAGGATGCGCGCGCCCTTCTTCACGAACGCGTCGTAGTGGTCGCGGAAATCGCAGGCCTCGGTCGTGCAGCCCGAGGTGTTGTCCTTCGGATAGAAGTAGAGGACGACGGTCTTGCCCTTGAGCGCCTTCAGAGACCAGGTGCGGCCGGTCTCGTCGGAGGCGGAAAACGCGGGGGCCTTGTCGCCGGCGGCGACGGCCTTCGTTTTGGTCACGGGCATTCGGTCATTGTAACAGGAATGACCGGGGGCGGTCAAACGCCAGGGCCGCGATCTCGGAGGCGGCGTCCGCCGCCGAGGAGGGCCGCCCCGCGGAGGCCGCGGCGGCGCGCATTCCCGCGAGCCTTCCGGGGTCGCGCAGAAGGGCCGCGGCGGCGCGCGCGGCGCGTCCCGCGGGCCCGCCGGCGATCGCGGCGCCGGCGGCGGCGAGATGCGCGGCGTTGGCCTCCTCCTGCCCCGGCAGGGGCGAAGTCATCACCATGGGCAGCCCCGAGGCGAGGCTTTCGGCCGCGCTGAGCCCCCCCGGCTTGCCGAGGTGGAGGTCGGCCGCCGCCATCATGGCGGCGACGAGCTCGGGCGGCTGGGGGCCGAACACGCGCAGGCGTGAGCCCGCCTCGCGGCGGGAGGAGAGCTCCGCCCGGAGCCGGTCGTTGGCCCCGCACAGCACCAGAAGGTGCGCGCGCGGGCTTTCGGCCAGGAGGACGGCCGCCGCGCGGCCGAGGTCCCCGAGGCCTTTCCCCCCGCCCGTCAGCAGCGCCGTCGGGGCCGACGCCGGGAGGGCCAGGAAGCGCCGGGCCTCCGCGCGCCCGGGAGCCTCGGCGAACGCGGGGTGCACGGGAATGCCGGTCGTCCGCAGGCGCCGCCGCGGGACGCCGAGCCCTTCCAGGGCGTCGGCGGCCTCCGGCCCCGGGGCCAGGATCAGGTCCGCCGGCGGGTCGGCCCAGAACGGGTGCGCGCCGTAATCGGTCAGCACCGAGACGACCGGGAGGTCGAGGTCTCCGCGGGCCCTGGCTTCGCTCAGGACGGCCGCGACCGCGGCCTGCGGGCAGACGACGACCCCGGCGCCCGACCGGCGCACGCCCTCGCGCAGGCGCCGGGCACCGCCGAGGCTGAGGTAGGCGCCGCGGACGGCCCGCAGGACGGCCCGGGCCCAGGACCCGCGGTACAGGGCGCCGTAGAGGCCGGGTGCCGCGCGCAGGAGGCCGTGATAGCCGCGCGCGACGCCCAATCCCGCCGCGGGGTGATGATCCGCG
>JAMPYD010000164.1 GCA_023700845.1 Elusimicrobiota bacterium
AAGGTCCCGGCGGCGATGGCGTCCACCGCGTCCTTCACGCCGCGGCGGATCGCGCGGAAGGCCTTGAGCCGCTCCTCGCCGCTCGCGAACCAGGTGTTGTAAACCGACTCCGGGTCGTCTTTGTAGCGGCCGACCAAGGTCTCCAGAGCGGTCGCGTCCATGCGCTCGGTCCGGATCAGCTTCCCGCAGCCGTCTCGAACAGGGCGAGGGAGCGCAGCGCCGTCGCGCGCACGGCCGCGCGGACGGCGGTCAGGCGCGCGTCGTTCGTGGACCCGGACGGGAGGGCGCGTATCTCGTCGAAACTCTTGCCCTCGAAGCGGGCCAGCCAGTCGAGGTCGGGCATGTGGTCGCCAGCGGCCTCGAAGGCGAGGAAGCTCACGGAGGCCAGCCGTCCGTCCGGACGCACGACGGTCATCAGAACGGCGTCTCCGACGAAGGTGCGGCGCCGCTCGAAGAAGGAGAACGCCGCGCTCCCCGAGGATTTCCCGACATAATAGGTGACGACCGACGGCAGGTCCTTCTCATCGAGGCGCGAAGCCAGTCCCGCGTTCTGCTCGGCGGTCAAGAACAGCGTCTTTCGTTCGGGCGGGACGCCGCCGAACGCGCTGTTGAGGGCCTGCGCCTGCGTCATGATGACGCCCGGCGCCGATTTGTGGGCGGATTCATGGGCCGACGAGGACACGGCCAGGAACATGGCGAGAGCGACGACGGACATGGGACACAGTGTAGCAAGCTAAAAGTCGAGTTGAGCCGACAATTTGAACGTGCGGGGCGCGCATAGCGGACGCCCAGGTCGACGGTCGGCCCGAGGCGTTAGAGGGGCTTGACTCTATACCGAGGTATAGGGTCTATACTGGAACCGAGGAGGCGCCATGGAAGGATATCTGACCGTCGGAAAGATCGCCCGGCAGTCCGGGGTCAACCTGCAGACCGTTCTCTATTACGAAAGACGGCGGCTGCTGTCGCCGGCCCGGCGTTCCGACTCCGGCTACCGTTTATACGCGCCGGAAACCGTGCGCGTCATCCGCTTCATCAAGAACGCCCAGGCGTTGGGCTTTACCCTCGACGAGATCGCCAAGCTCCTGCGGCTGCGGGTCAGTTCGCGCAGCCGATGTGAGCCGGTCAAGCGGCAGGCCCAGGCGCGGCTGGAGCTGGTTCAGGGGAAGATCGCGGGATTGCGGGCGATGGAAAGGACTTTGCGGCGTCTGCTCAAGACCTGTGCCGCGCGCGGCACCACGGACTCCTGTCCGATCCTGGAAAGTCTTGAATCAAGGAAGTAGTCGCTATGGATAAGAAACTCATCGGACTGGCGGCACTGGCTTCGGCCGGGCTCGCGTCCATCTGCTGTCTCGGTCCCCTCATCGCGACGGGTCTGGGGTTGGGAAGCCTGGGGTTGGCGGCGGGCCTGAGCAAGTACCGACCGTTGTTCCTGACTATGACCGGCGTCGTTCTTGCCGTCGCCTTCTACCTCGCCTATCGGAAGCGGTCTGCGGCGTGCGCCGACGGAAGCTGCGAGCTCCGCTCGGGCGGCCGGGCGATGAAGGTCGGCGTGTGGATGGTGGCGGCGCTGGCGGCGGCCATGGCGACTTTCCCGAGTTGGTCGGGGAGGCTCGTTTCAAGCGCTCCCGTCGCCGTTCCGACGGGCGGTGAAATACTAGCCCTGAAAGTCTCGGGCATGGATTGCGCGGCCTGCACCGCGGCGATCAGAAAGTCGGTCGAGAAGGTGCCGGGCGTCCTCTCTGCGGACATCGACTTCTCCGGAGGACGGGCGACCGTCGTCTCGGACGGCAAGGCCGATCCGGGAGCTGTGATTCGGGCCGTGGAGGCCGCCGGGTACAAGGCCGAACTGCTCAACGGAGCCGGCCATGAGCAGCTCTGACGAGCACGAGGCGTGCTGTCCTCTTCCAGCCGTTGCCCTTGCCTGCCCCGTCTGCGGCAAGCTAGGCAGGAAGGTCGGGAAAGAGACTTTGGACCATCACTTGGAGCGATCCTCTCGCGCGAAGTTCGGCGATGAAGCGGGCTTCTGCCCGAACCCGGCCTGCGAGGTCGTGTACTTCAGCGGCAAGGCGACCGTCCGCAAGGGCGAGACCGCGCTGGCGGTCACGCAAAAGGACCCGGGCGATGAGGTTTTCGTCTGCTACTGCTTCAAGCACACGCGCGGCGACCTGCGGCGCGACCTGGCGCAGAAAGGTACAACGGATATTCCGGACCGGATCAAAAAGGGGATTAAGGAGGGGCGTTGCGATTGCGAACGCAAAAATCCGCAGGGAGCGTGCTGCCTGGGCAACGTCGCAGCGGCGATCAATGGGATAAAAGGAGAAATATCCTGAGACCGACCAGGGACGCGGACTCATAGCGGCCGAAGTGCGGCAAGCTAGAAGTCGAGTTGCGCTGACAATTTGAACGTGCGCGGCGCCCCGAGATGAAGATAGCCGTCGCCGAAGTATTCGCCGACGTCCTTCCAATAGACGGTGTCGAGGACGTTTTCGATCCGGAAGCGCCAAACCACCTTGACGGGACCGGCGCGCCGCGCGCAGCGGACACCTAGGTCGAAGCGGTTGTAGGCGGGGACGGTCAGCGCGTTGTCGCGCCGGGCGTATTTTTCCGAGACGCGGGCCCAGGAGCCGTTGAGCGCCGCTCCCGGCAGGCGCGGAACGTCCCAATCGAGCGTTACCTGACTTCGAAGCCACGGCACGTTGAGAGGAGCTTTGCCGTCGAAGGCCGCCACCCCGGTGCCGTCCTGCCGTGCGTGGAGCAAAGTCGCACCGGCGACTACGCGCAGGCGGTCGGCGACGCGGCCGACGGCCGCGATCTCCAGGCCGCTGTGCCGGACGATTCCGTGCTGGACGAAAACGTTGTCGGGACCGGTGAACTCGTAGGGCTTCCAGATGTGAAACAGCGCCGCCGTCGCCAATAGCCGCGCCGAGAGGTCGCTTTTGACCCCGAGCTCGACCTGCCTGGCGATCTTGGGGTCCAGCGCCCGGCCCGCGTTCGCGGCGGTGACGCCCGCGGTGCCGCCGAGTTCCAGGCCCTGGCTGAAGGCGGCATATCCCATCAAGCCGTCCCGGGGCGTGAAGGTCAGGGCCAATTGCGGCGACAGGAACGTGCGGCGAAAGCTCGAGGCGGGGGCGCCGTCCAGTTTGCGGAAGCGGTCGTCGGAGACGGCGCTCGCGCGCAGGCCGGCCTGCAGCTTCCAACGGGAAGACCAGGAGATCGAGTCCTGGACGAACAACGCTTGCTCCGTGTAGTCCTGGTTGCGATGAACGACGCCCGTCGCGTTGGGCGACGGCGCGAAGATCGAGGGGCGAGGCGCATAGATATTGTCGGTGCCGACGAAATCGTAGACCTCCTGGCCGAGCGCGACCGTGCGATCGAAGCGCGACAGGCCGACCGTCGCGTCATGGCGGACGGCGCCCCAGTCGCGGCCCCCGCTCAAAACGGCCCGGGCCTGCGTCACCGTGCGGATTTCGCCCGAACTGCGGTAGTCGTAGAGGTCGTAATCGCCGTTGGCGCAGAAGGTGTTCAGGTAAACGGGGCCGCTGGAACAGCCGTAGGGGAACGCAGCCTTGTCCTCGGAGGCGACGCGGTTGCGGTTGACCGCGGCCTCGAAGCGCCAGTCATCGCCGGCCTCGTACTGGAACCGCGCGCCTATGTTGGAGGCTTCGATCGCGACCGGCTCGCTCCACGGCTGGTTGTTGAGCATCGTCTCCGGCCGGACGCCGGCCGGCAGCACGGTTCCGCCCAGGGGCTGGTAGCCGGGCACGGACAACTGGCTCTTTTTCTGCCAGTCCGCGTCGAGCGCGAAAATCGCGTTTTCACCGAGCCGCCAGTCCAGCGCCGCGCTTAAAAAGTCGCGCCGTCCGACCGCCTCCTTGACGTACGGGTGCAGCGACTCGCGGGCCGCGTTGAAGCGGTAGCCGAAGCGCCCGCCGTCGAAGCGCCCACCTAGGTCCGCGTGGGCGTATCGCGTGCCGCGATCGCTCAACTCCAGCGTGACCCGGCGCGTCGGCGCGTCGGTCGGCCGCTTAACGACGTAGTTGACCGCTCCACCCGGAGCCGCCAGCCCCGTCTCGAAGCCCGCGACGGCCTTGAGGATCTCGACCCGCTCCTTGTTCTCCAGGGGCATGCTGGACTCGTTGGCGATGGTCAGGCCGTCGCGCTTGTACCCGCTCGCGCCGTCGAGCGTGAAGCCGCGTATCGATAAGGCCTCGTAATAGCCGAGCGGGGCGTAGTTTTCGCCGACGGACGCGTCGTTGCCGATGATCCCGGCGACGCCGCGCGCGCCCTGGTCGTCCATCAAGCTCCTCGGGACGACGGTCACCGACGCGGGGGTCTCGCGGAGCGGCCGCCCCGTCAGTCCCAGGCGCTCGCGCGCGGGCCAGTAGTCGTCCGGGACGCGAGGCGCGGTCACGACGACCGGAGCGCGCGGCGGCGAGGGGAGTTCTTCCGCCCGCGAAGGGGCGAGGGCGCTCAGCGCGTGAGCGAGGCAAAGGCCGGTGACGAGCGTTCGGCGGGCTTTAGCGGGCATCGTTTGCTCCTTTGGGCAACGCGGGAGCAAACAAAGCGGGCGGCGACTTTGCGCTTCCCTGCGCTGGCATTATCCAGATCAGGTTCGAAGGGTTTTTCTCACCCGAAACTCGCTGGTTTCAGGACCCCTAGCGGGAGGAATGCTAGCCTAATCGGCGACGCGCTGTCGAGAGGGGGCCAAAAGACCCCTAAAATAGATGGGTCCTTCGGACTTCCGCATGTTAGAATGCGGACATGAAGAAGAACTCTTTCCTCGCGGTCCTTTCCGCTGTCACGATTCTGCTGTCCGCCGCGTTTCCGGCGGCATCCGCCGAGTCGGCGTTCGTCCAGCTCCGGAGCGCGGCCCCGGCCTCATCGGTCGTGGCGGCGCCGCAGGCGCCTCGTTCGGCCATCTCGGCGCCCAGCGCGGCGGCCATCGTCCCGGGCAAGGATCTCTCCCCTAAGTTCAGCGATCCCGGACGCGTCTCCTTGATCCTAAAGATCGTCGCCGCCGTCTACAACGGCGGAGCCCTTCCTTTCCCGAAGGACGGGATCGTCTTCGAGAATAAAGAGGGGCGACTTCCAGGGAAGCCCAAGGGATATTATCGCGAGTACACAGTCCTTCCGCCGGCCGGCGCGCCGTCGAGCGTGACGGTCGGAGACCAGACGTTCGCGATCTCCCCGCCTCAGGGGCGCCGCGGCGCCGAACGCCTCGTCATCGGCGGAGGGGAGCTCCTCTATTACTCGCCTGACCACTACAAGACCTTCCTCCCGCTGACGGTCCTGCGCTGACTGTGGACTGGAAGAAGGCCTTCGCCGATATCGAAGGCGCTGCCGTGCACTTTGGAGGAACGGAGGCGCTCCAAGCAGCGGCGGCGTCTGCGCTCCTGCCTATCCGCATCGGAGGGGAGGAAGTCCGCGGCAAGGAATCCCTC
>JAMPYD010000165.1 GCA_023700845.1 Elusimicrobiota bacterium
CCGGACATCGTCCGGGACCCGGTCGCGAACTGGTTGTACACGCGCGCCAGGCGCGTCAGGGAGTCGAGCAGGATGAAGACGTCCTCGCCCTCGACGACCTTCTCGAGCGCCGTGCGGAACAGGTCCTCGGCGATCTTCTTGTGCTGCTGGTAGCTCTGGTCCGACGAGGAGGCCCAGACCTCGGCGGGGACGGAGCGCTTGAAGTCCGTCACCTCCTCGGGGCGCTCGTCGACGAGCAGGCAGTACTGGCGCACCTTCGGGTCGATCTCCTTGATGGCGTTGGAGACCTGCTTGAGGAAGGTCGTCTTGCCGGCCTTCGGGGGAGCGACGATGAGGCCGCGGGTGCCCTTGCCGATGGGCGCCAGCAGGTCGAGCGCGCGCATCGACGGGTCGGTCGAGCCCTTCTCGAGCTGGAACCACTGATAGGGATCGACGGGCGTCAGCGCCGAGAAGCGCTGCTCGACGTCGGAGCGCACGGGCGCCTGGGGAACCTGGGGAGGACGGGGGCCGCCGCCGTTCTGCTGGCGGTTGCCGCCGCCGTAGTGCTGGCCGCCCTGGCGCTGATGCTGGCCGTGCTGGCCCTGTTGGCCCTGCGGGCCGCCGCCGCCCTGGCCGCTTCGGCCGCGTCCGCCGCGGCGGCGACGCCGGCGCCGCCCTTGGCCGTCGCCGTGCTGGGAACCTCCGGTTCCTCCGCCGCCCTGCTGGCCCTGTTGGCCCTGCGGGCCGCCGCCGCCTCCCTGCTGCTGGCCGCCCTGCGCCTGCTGACGGGGCGGCTGATCGCCGCTTCCTCCGGCCGGGGGGTTGGATCCCGCCGCGCCGCCTTGTCCCGTCGTCTCTTCGTTCATCATCTCTATTATCCTCTCGAAATTTTCGCGCCCGTCCACATCTCTTCGGCCCCCGGGAATTCCCCGGGCCACCGTCCGTCGAGGGCCTTCAGCGCGTGGCCCAGGAACACCGCCGCCGCGGGGAGCACTTCGTCGGCGCGCCGTCCGGGCCGCGTCGCGTCGGAAAACACGTGGCCCCAGGGCAGGCCCTGCGCGGAGCCCCGGGCGAAATCGGCGGCGGAGCCGAGCACGGCCTCCACGGCCTCGCCGGGCACGGCGTACGCCTCGCCCCGCTCGCGCAGGCGCGCGCTCGGCCAATGCGTCTCCCAGTCCGGATCCTGGAGCTCGGCCAAAGCGGCGGCGGCGCGCGCGGTCGATTCCGTCTCGGCGACCCAGCGCATCGTCAGGCACACCTCGGCCAGGCCGCGCAGAATCGGCAGCGCCTCGTTGGCGAGGCCGCGCTCGCTGAGGGCCGTCACGGCGTTGGCCTGCGCGATCGCGCGGGCGGCCATGATCATCAGCGCGCGGTCGGCCGGCTCGGACGCGGACAGGCGGCGCCCGACGCGGGAGAAGCCCGCGTCCATCCGCACCTTCGCCAGCCCCGCCAGGGCGATCATGTCCTTCATCAGTCGAACCTGTGCATCCGGACCCGGGAGACGCCGGGGCCGAGCATGCGGCGCGCCAGGCGCTTGAAGCGCTCGGGCGCGTCGGACGCGTAGAACTCGCGGCGGCCGCGCGCGCCGCGCGGCGCGCGCAGGCCGAGGTCGCGGAGGATCATCTCCGTCTCGCGCGCGGTCTCCTCCGCCGAATCGACGAGCCGCACGCGCGGGCCGAGCACGCGGGCCAGGACCGGCTTGAGGTACGGGTAGTGCGTGCAGCCGAGGATCACGGCGTCGACGCGGGCCTTCTTCAGCGGCGCCAGGTATTTGCGCGCGACCGACTCGACGACCTCGCCGCTCCACCAGCCTTCCTCGACGAGCGGCACGAACAGCGGGCAGGCGGCGGACGCGGTGCGCGCGCCCTTGCTCAGGGCCTTGATCGCCTTCTCGTAGGCGCCGGACTTGACCGTCGCCTCGGTGCCGATGATGCCGACGCGGCCGCCGCGCGAGACGCCGAGCGCGCCGCGGGCGCCGGGCTCGATGACGCCGATGACGGGAACCTTCGCGGCCTTGCGGATCGCCGGCAGGGCCCAGGCCGACGAGGTGTTGCAGGCGACGACGAGGAGCTTGATCCCGCGCCCCGCGAGGAACCTCGCGACCTCGCTGGAGAAGCGCGCGATCGCCTCGGGGGACTTCGAGCCGTAGGGGACGTGGGCGGTGTCGCCGAAATAGATCAGGGACTCCTCGGGCATGCGCCGCGCGAGGACCTTGAACACGGTCAGGCCGCCGAGGCCGGAATCGAAGACGCCGATGGGAGACCTCTCGTTCATTCAAGCCACCCTTCGCGCCGGGCGTAGTCGGCGATGCCCGCCGCCACGCCCTCGGCCATCGCGCGCCGGAACCGCCGCGAGGTCAGCTTCGCCTCGTCCTTCGCGTGGCTGACGAAGGCCATCTCGACGAGGATCGCGGGAGCGTGCGTGCCGCGCAGGACGTAGAAGGCCGCCTGCTTGGCGCCGCGCGAGGCGATGTCGACGCGCTTGCCGATCGCCTTCGCCGACAGCGCCGACAGCGCGACGGATTCGTTGATCATCTCCGTCTTCGTCATCGCGAGGAGGATCATCTTGGCCATCTCGCCCTGCGGGTCCTTGCCCTCGAGCTCGAGCACGGCGTTTTCGGACGCCGCGAGCGCCTCGGCCTCGGGATCGGAGGCGGTCTCCGACACCGAGTAGACCTCGAAGCCGTTCTCGCGCTTGTTGAAGGCCGCGTTGCAGTGCAGCGAGACGAACAGGTCCGCGTTCTTCGCGTTGGCCAGCTCCGAGCGCTCGGACAGAGGGAGGAAGACGTCCTCCTCGCGGGTCAGCAGCACGTCGAAGTCGCCGCGCTCCCGCAGGACGCGGGCGAGCTCGAGCGCCGCGGCGAGATTGACGTCCTTCTCGCGCGTGCCCCGCAGGCCGGTCGCCCCGGGATCCTTGCCGCCGTGGCCGGGGTCGATGACGATCAGGCGCCGTCGCTTGGGAGCCTCCGCGCGGACGGGCGGCGGGGCTTTCGGCGCGACGGCCGGCTTCGGCGCGCTCGGCGCGGCGGACGCGACCGCCGCATCGGCGGGGACCTCCTCCGGGAGGGACGCCCCGGGGGCGTAGACGTCGAGCACCGCGCGGCGCGGATCGGCCAGCTCGGAGGCGCGCCAGCGCTGCCCGGCGTCCGCGAAGCGCACCGACAGGCGCACGAGCTTGGCCTCCTGCTTGAGCGCGTAGGACTCGACGACGCCGTCCTCGAGCGAGACCTTCTCGTCGCCCTCGGCGACGCCGTAGTCCACGACGAGGTCCACCCCGCCGGTGCCGCGCGCGGAGGCGCGGTACGCGGCCCCGGGAGACAGCGCGAGGGAGATCCGGGTGCGGCCCTTGTAGGAGAACGCGCTCGGCGCGCCCACCGTCCCCGTCTTCTCGACGACCAAGGTCTTCGTGCGCTCGTCGAAGCGCGTCTGATGGCCGCTCCAGGCGGCGAACTCGGATCCGGTCAGCAGCGACAGCGGCACGAAGGCGCGCGAGGCGCGGACGATGACCGGGTCGCCCATCCTCAGCTCCCGGTCGCCCGCCGTCGCCTTGTCCGAGCCGACGACCAGCTGCAGCGCGCGGCCGCGCAGGCTCAGCTGCACGCGGCCGGACACGGGATACCAGTATACCTGGCCGCCGTACAGCGCGCCGACGCGCTTCGCGTCGACGTACGCCTTGCCGCCCGCCCGGTAGGACTCCGCGGCCTCCTGGGCCTTGCCGGAGACGACCACGGCGATCTCCTCGGCGCGCGCCACGAGGGGCGCGGCCGGGAGGATCGACAGGATCGCGGTCAGGAGGACGAAGGTCTTCATTTATTCGAGGACGATGTGATAGTCCTCCCACATCAGGTTCGGATCGGTCTGGATGCGCACGGCGCGCTGGACGTTCTTCTCGATGATCGGCTGCTGGGAGCGGAACGCGTCCGCGACCGACGGATGCAGGGACACCTTGATCGAGCCGCCGGGGCGGCCGCCCGTCATCTCGAAGATCTCGCGCTGGATCTTGATGCGCAGGGTCTCGACGGACAGCACGCGCCCGGACGCCCGGCACTGCGGGCACTCGGTCGTGAGCAGGGCGGCGGTGGACATGCGCTTGCGCTCGCGCGTGAGCTCGATGAGGCCCAGGCGGGTGATCGGCAGAATGCGGATCTTGGCCCGGTCCCCCCGGCAGGCGTCGGCGAACGCCTCCATCACCTTCGCGCGGTTGGAGGCCTTGCGCATATCAATAAAATCGACGACGATGATGCCGCCGATGTTGCGCAGGCGGATCTGCTGGGCCACCAAAGTCGCCGCTTCTATGTTCGTCGCCGTCACGGTCTCTTCCTGGGACTTGGAGCCCGTGAAGCGGCCGGTGTTGACGTCGATCGCGCACAGCGACTCCGCCTCCTGGATCACGATCGAGCCGCCGTTGGGCAAGGACACCTTGGTCTCGCGGATCGTCTCGATCTGCTTCTCGATGCTGAAGGCCTTGAAGATCGGCGTCTTCGCCTCGTAGAGCTTGATGCGGTCCTTGAGCTCCGGCGCGAAGCCCTCGACGAAGTCGATGACCTGCTTCTGCGATTCCCGGCTGTCGAGCAGGTAGACGTACACCTGATCCGACAGGACGTCGCGGGCGATCTGCATCGCGAGCCCCAGGTCGTTGTGCAGGATGGAGGGAGACGGCAGCTCCTCGTGCTTCTTCTGCACGGTGGCCCACAGGTTCTGGAGGTACTTCACCTCGCGCTCGAGCTCCTCCTCGGTGGCGCCCTCCGCCTCGGTGCGCACGACCACGCCCTTGCCGCCGAGGTGCTGCTTGACGAGCTTGTCGACGATTCCCTCAAGACGCGTCCTCTCTTCGGGCTCGGCGATGTGCTTGGAGATGCCGACGTACTCCTGGTAGGGCGTGAAGACGAGGTAGCGTCCCGGCAGGGAGACGTCCATCGTGACCTTCGGGCCCTTGGTGCTGATCGCCTCCTTGGCGACCTGGACCATGACGGTCTGGCCCTTCTTCAGCGTCTGGTCGATCGGCGCGTTCTTGTCGCCGAGGACGTCGGAGATGTAGAGATAGGCGTTCTTCTCGAAGCCGATGTTGACGAAGGCCGAGGAGATGCCGGGGAGCACGTTCTCGACGGTGCCCTTGTAGATGTTGCCGACGATGTTCTGGGAGCTCTTGCGCTCCCAGTGGAGCTCGGCCAGGCGGCCGTTCTCCAGGATCGCGATGCGGGTCTCCTCGAAGCTCGTGTTGGCGAGAACCTCGCGCTTGACCGGCCCGCGCGTGCTCTTGCCGGCGTTGGTGCGCTCCTGGCCGCGGTCCCGGCGCTCGTCGCGCCGGTCGTCGCGGTGACGGTCGCCGCCGCGGCCGTCGCCGCGCCCGCGCCCGCCGTCGCGGCGCTCGTCGCGCCGTCCCTGCTGGTCGCGGCGCCCCTGTTCGCGGCCTTCGCCGCGGTCGCGCCGGTCCTGGCCGTGGCGCTCGTGGCGGTCGCGGC
>JAMPYD010000166.1 GCA_023700845.1 Elusimicrobiota bacterium
CGCGCGGGCGGCGCCGCGCCCAGGAGGGCGGCGAGGAGAAACGGCGTCAACGGGCTCACACCGAAAGGGTAAGGCGGCGGCGCGGGAATTTCAAGGGGAGGGAACTTTTCGGGGGGGTCGATCGTCTGGTAGGAGGGGACCTTGACGGAGACATATGATGGAGGCATACTTATGCATATGAGAACTACCTTGATCCTGCGCGACGACCTGATGGCCCGGGCGGCCAAGCTGGCGGGGCTGACGGAAAAAACGGCGCTGGTGCACGCCGGCCTGGAGGCGCTCATCGAGAAGAAATCGCGCGAGCGGCTGGCGGCCCTCGGCGGCTCGGAGCCGGGGCTGCGGGCTCCCCGGCGCAGGCGCGCGTGATGCTCCTGGCCGACACGTCGGTGTGGGTGGACCATCTGCGCCGCGGAGACGCGGAGCTGGAGAGGCGGCTCGGAGAGGGGGTGGTGATGATCCACCGCCTCGTGATCGAGGAGCTGGCCTGCGGCTCCATGTCCCGGCGCGAGGAGATCCTGACCTTGCTGGAAACCTTGCCGCGCGCTCCCGAGGCGGAGCACGCCGAGTTCCTGCATTTCGTCGAGAAGCGCGGGCTGTCCGGGACGGGTCTCGGCGCCGTCGACGCGCATCTCCTCGCGTCGGCGAGCCTGGCGCGCGCGCGGCTATGGACGCGGGACGCGGCGTTGGCCCGCGCGGCGGCGCGGCTCGGGGTCGGCGCCGCGCAGGGCTGACGGCCACCGCGCCCGGCGGGCGTTCCAGGAGCCGGCGCGCTTAAGCGGGCCGCCGGCGGAGGAGCCGAGGTAGATGCGGCCGCCGGAAATCCAGTAGAAGGCGTTCTGATCGAACAGCGCGGACAGCTCGCGCGCCGCCGCGGGGGACGCGACGACCATGCCCCAGCCGGCCTCGCGGTGCGCGCCGTCCTCGCTGCCGCCGGTGACGCGGAAGCGTCGGATCTTGAGGGAATCGAGGCGGCGCCTCAGGGCGCCGTCGCGGCGCTTGTTCGCGGCCGGCGGCAAAATCCGGCCCTTCGGATTGTGCGCGGTGACGACGGCGAACCGGGCGGGCATTTTTCCGCGGAGCGCGGAGGAGAAGAACGCGGCGAAGTAGGGGGCTTTGAGGCGCGCGGCCACGGCCCTAGAGCTGCGGCGTCGCCGGGGGCGGCGTCGGCGCGGGGCCCTTGCAGACGCTCATGTGGGTCAGCAGGCTCGTGACCTTCTCGCCGCAGCGCTTGCAGCAGCCGGGCTTGTTGATGCGGCCGAGGCCGCCCTTGCCCGCGGCCTTGTTCTTGTGGCTGTAGCGGTTGATCAGGTCCTTGACGCCGTCGGCGCGTTCCTTCCGGTCGCGCACCACCGGGCACTCCGGCTTGTGGTCGGTGAGCTTGACGACGTTGACCGCGTTGCATCGGAAGCAGATCTTCACCGCGCACATTGTAGAACATCCTGATTCGGCTTCGCCGATCAATAACGGCCCGCGCGGCCTTGACGCGTCGCGCGGATAGAGTTATATAGGAAGCAGGATCGAAGAAACCGTCGCGAAGATCGAGGCCGCCATCAAAGAGGCGCGCGGCGCCGACCCCAAGAACAAGGCCGAGCTCATCGCGCTCCTCGAGAAGCTCAAGGCCGAGGTCCAGCGCGACATGCGCTCCAAGGACATGATCGACAAGGCCGAGGAGGCCGTCAAGGACGCGACCCTCGAATTCGACGCCACCCACCCCAAGCTGGCCGCCGTCATCGGCGAGATCAGCTCGATGCTCGCGAAAATCGGCATATAAGCCGCAGGCCTTGACGGGGACGTGCCCGGCTGTTACACTGAAATCGTCGGACGGTGATGTTCGACGGCCCTGTAAATTGCTTCGCAATTTCGGACCCAAAGCGTTCGGACCCTGGTCTTTCTTGAGAAAGCGGATCGGGGTCGCTTCTTTATACGGGAAGCGGCTCCGAGGCCTCCAAGCCGGAAACGACGAGGAGGGTTTATGTCCATCCAATCGAGCGGTGAGTACCAAGACCGAGGACTCGAGTTGCTCTTGGCGGACGACGCGGAAGAGGCGCTCTCGGTCTTCGAAGAAGGCATCCGCAAGTTCCCCGGCGACGCGGAGCTGAACCTGGGGCGGGCCCTGGCGCTCAACCGCCTGGGAGAGTACGTCCGGGCGAGCGAGGTCCTGGAGGCCTTGCGCGTGACGTCGAATCAGATCGAGGACGTGATGACGGGTCTCGTCGAGGCCTACCTGGGACGCGGCATGGTCCTGCAGGCCAAGACCGTGGCGAAGGACCTGGCCGACGGTCCGGCCAAGCGAGACGCCGAGACCCTGTGCCGGCTGGGCAGGCTTTTTTACATGAAAAAGCGCTACCGCGACGCGCTGCCGTATTACGAGCGGGGCGCGGAGCTCTCGCCGAAGTGGGGCGAGGCGTGGTTCGGTCTGGGCGCGTGCCAGTGGGCGCTGTCGCACCCGGCGGGAGCGGAGGCGGCTTTGCGGCGCGCCGTCGAGCTCGAGCCGCAGGACTGGCAGGCCCGTCAGTTCCTGGGCTGCGTGCTGCACGACTTGGGACGCAAGAAGGACGCGCGCGAGATGCTGGAGGCGGTGCCGTTGGACGTCTCGTGGCAGAGACCGGCCCTGGAAAGAATGGTCGCGATGGCCTGGTGGCCCCAGGATGCGGAGAAGCGCAAGCAGATGGAGTCGCTGTGGAAGAGCGTGATGGGCGGCGCCCCGGGGCGTGGGGCAATGGACGTGCTTGAGGAAATCAGCCGCAAGATGGAGTTCAAGCCGTAGACCGCGTCGTCAGCGATACGCACAGCCGAGCGGGGGCCGCCGGGACTATACCGGCGGCCCTTCTCGTTTAGGTGCTGATAATCTTGGTGTCAGTCATCCCACTCTTTTCACTATTTTCGATCTCAGCGCTTTTTGTGGATGCGGCCGCGGTTGAGGTGGGCGGGATACTTGATCGCGTTCTTCTTCATCTTCGCCAGCGCCGCCTCGGTGAGGTCGATGCCGAAGTGGTCGCCGATCTTTTTGAGATACACGTAGGTATCGGCGAGTTCCTCGGCGAGATGCGCGCGCTGCGCGGGCGTGAGCTTCCTGGACTGCGCGGGCGTCAGCCACTGGAAGATCTCGACGATCTCGGCGGCCTCCTTGACCATCGCCATCGCGAGGTTCTTCGGGCCGTGGTACTTGCCCCATTTGCGCTCGCGGGCGAAGCGCGCGATGGTCTCGTCGAGTTCGGCGCGGCGGTCTTCCATGGCTCCATTATCGCATAGCGCACCGCCGACGAAAACTGAAAAGAGTGGGAGGACTGACACCAAGATTATCGTTAGCGGAGGGCGTTCAGGCCGGCTTGGATGACGGCGAGACGCTGGGGGACGGGGAGGGAGGCGGGCTTGGTTTGGAGCTTGAGGCCGAGGATGGGGCAGGCGCCGGCGGCGGCGAGGGCGGCTTTGGCGGCGGCGGGGGTCAGGAGGGATTCGGGGACCGTCGTCGAGAAGGGGACGTGGGAGTCGCGCCAGGCGCCGTAATCGGGGTGGGCGGGGGCGGCGCCGGAGAAGAACAGGGCGCCGAGCATGTCGGCCTGGACGGCGCGGGCGATGTGCTCGAGGGGGCCTTCGGCGGAGCGGGTCTCGACGGCGGAGCGGCCCCAGTTGATCGCGACGGAGACCGGCGTTTTCCCGCTCGAGAGCCTGGCCGCCAGGACGTCGTCCTCGATTCTCAAGAAGCCCTTGTCGGGCTCGAGGCTGGGCACGGCGGCGTCGCAGTGCTCGACGAGGAGCGTCGCGCCCTGCCAGTCGCGGCCGCGCAGGTCGGTCAGCGAGTCGGCGAAAGCCTCGACCGAGGCCTTCGCACCCGAGCCGCCCAGGCGCGGGGCCGAGTGCACCATCACGGCGCGCACGGCGCGGCGGCCGAGGGCGCCGTGGAGCTTCTCGACGGCGAGGCGCGCGGCCTCGACGTAGTCCACGGCGCGCCGGCGGGCGTCGCGATCCGCCGAGGCCAGACCGAAATGCCCGTCGGCGGACAGGCGGTCCATCGTCCCGGGCAAGGTCGTGAGCACGAGGGACCAGTCCGGGCGGATCTGGCCGATCAGCCAGCCCTCGTCGCGGCGGTGAAGGGCGCCGAAGAAAGGCTGCTCGAGGCCGGCCACGCCCAGGCCGGCGAGGCCCGCGTACAGGTCGGCCTCGGCGGCTTCATCGAGGCCGGCGGAGGCGGCGTAGGCGCCGACGTGGATCTTCACGCGCTTATCCTATATAAGAATCGTCGTCCCGGGCCTAGGCCTTTTGCCGAGAGGTCCTCTAGGCCGTTTGGACGAGGCTCCGGCGCCGCGCGGGAGTAGACTTGGCGTATGGTGAACACAAGACATCGTTTTGCGCTCGTTCTCGCGATGTTGCCGTCGTTGTGCGCCGCCCAGGTCCGATTCTCGTCGCCGTTGGGATCCGTCGGGGCGCTGCCCATTCCGTTGACGCCGTTCAATTCGTTCACCGCGCCCGCCCTCTCGCTCTCGCCGTTGGCCGTCCCCTCCCTGTCCCCGAGCCTGACGCCGTCGTTCGCGCCCGCGCCCGCGCTCTCCGCCGCCGTGCCCGTATCCCTCGAGCAGGGCCGCGCCTTCTTCGACGGCGCCGCCGCGAAAGCGGACGCGCCGGCCCCGGCGAACCCGGCTCGCGCGCCCCGCGGCGATTCCGTTTCCCTGAACGGCGTCGTCCTCCCGTCGCGCATGTTCTCCGACCAAACCTCGATCTCCGGCCACCTGATCCGCGCCATCGACGCCTCGCGGACCTCGATCGACATCGCGATCCACGGCCTCGCCCTGCGCGAGGTCGCCGCCGCCCTCGTGCGCGCGAAGAACCGCGGCGTGAAGGTCCGCGTGGTGATGAACCAGACCCACGTCTTCCCGGAGAAGCCGCGCGACAAGCGCAGCCCCGAGGTGCAGCAGCTGATCGACGCGGGCTTCGAGATGAAGATGCTGCGCGGCGGCGACATGTTCGGCGTCATGCACAACAAGATCGCGATCTTCGACGGCGGGGTCCTCGAGACCGGCTCGTACAACTGGACCCACGCCGCCGACACCTGGCACTGGGAGAACGCGATGTTCCACGCGGAGCAGGCGCGGGTCAAGGCGTACCAGGCGTACTGGGACTGGATGTGGTCGATCTCGTCGAAGATCACGAGCCAGGCGCCCGCGCTGCCGACGCCGATCCCCGAGGGCGAGCCGCACCCCGGCCTGCCCCCGGCCCCGCAGGACCCGGGCCGCCCGGTCCTCTTCAACGGCGAGGCCTTCCCGGCCCAGGCCTTCTCGCCGCGCGGCGTGAGCGAGCACCTCGTGCGCGCGATCGACGCTTCGCGCGTCTCGATCGACCTGGCCAACTTCTCCTTCACCTCCGAGGAGCTGCGCGACGCCCTGCTGCGCGCCAAGGAGCGCGGCGTGAACGTCCGCATCGTCTTCGACGCCCAGCA
>JAMPYD010000167.1 GCA_023700845.1 Elusimicrobiota bacterium
CGGTGGCCGAGCGCGCGATGATCGCCGTCCCGGCCGAGTCGTACCAGGCGTCGAAGGCGTGGTGCAGGCGGAAATGGTGGTAGTCGGCCTGCACGCGCCAGTCGGGCTTCGGGTCGACCGACACGCTGCCCTTGAAGTCGTGGCCGTTCTTCCAGGAGAAGATGTCCTGGTAGCCCTGGTAGGCGTGGCCGAACGGGTACAGCGGGTCGAAGGTCGAGACCTTGTTGTCCGAGGGGTTGGAGTCGCCGCTGGCGAAGTCGTATTCGACGCCGACGCGGGGCTTGAGCGAGTGGTCGAAGGTGTAGCCGCCGGTCGCGGCCAGCGCCCAGGCGCGCACCCGCTGGCCCGCCTTGCGGCCGAATTGCCAGTCCGCCTCGGCGGTGTAGTCGAAGCGGTCCGGCGTCCCCTTGACCCGGGCGCCGACGGTGCGGTCGCTGAGGTTGCCGAGGGTGCCGTGCTCGTTGGTGAACGTCCCGTCGCGCTGGTCTCGCCCGAAGACGAAGGCGTCGAACTCGTGCTTCGGCACCGCCTTGCAGGACGCGTACAGGCCCCAGAAGTTGCCGTTTCGCTTGGCGATGTTGACGTCCTTGACGACGGTCTCGAACAGGTCGACCGTGTAATTCGAGCCGCGCCAGCGCAGGCGCGCGCCGTCCCACGCCCGGCCGACGTTGCTCCAGTCGAGGGGGCTGACGAGGCGCTGGTCGCCGTACTGCAGCTCCTGGCGTCCGACGCGCAGGTCGAGGGGCTGGGCGAACAGGTCGAGAACGTCGACGTAGCCCTGGTGGAGGTCGACGAGGGCCATGTTCGTCGCCACGGTGGTCTCCGAGCCCCAGTTGCGGGAGTCCTGGATCTGGATGAAGCCGTTGACCTTCTGGTTCGTCTCGACGGCGACGCCGAGGCGGGTGCGCAAGGTGGTCAGGTCGTAACCCCGGCGCTTGAGCGGCGTGGAATACGCCTCGACGTTCGTGGTCTCCGCGCGGGCGCGGATCTGGCCGCTGAACGCGAGCTTGGGCGGCTCGATCGCGGCGGAGGCCGCGGATGCGACAATAAGGAACAGCGGGGTCAGCTTCATCATGGATTTCTCTCCGGGCGTGAGGCGGGGAATTTGAAATTCGCGAGTGTAGTCTTTGTCAGTCTTCGCAACATCGCTTCCTCGGTTTCGGCGACGAATTCGTGCATCGCGCACGGGTTGGCGCAGTCGCAGTCGCGGGCTTCGATCATGCAGGGAAGCGGATCGGCGTCGACGCGGTGGGAGGCGGCGACGACCTCGGAGAGGCTGATCTCGGCGGCGGGCCGGCGGAGGCGGTAGCCTCCCTTCGCGCCGCGGCGGCTGTCCAGGATGCCCTTGGTGGCGAGGCGCTGGAGGATCTTGGACAAATAGCTCGGAGACAGCGAGTTCACCCGGGAGATCTCGCCGACCATGTGGTAATCGTCGTCCGTCCGGGAGGCGAGGTAGACCGCGGCCGTGACGGCGTACCGCGAGGACTGGGGCAGGTGGAGGAGCCGCGAATCCGGATTCATATGTCCGTTATTCCCCTGCAACGCTCCAGCCACACGGAGGGGGACACGATCAGCCTCCGATCGAGCACATATGGCGCTTATTCGCGTCCGAGGACGCGGCGCGCGCGACCATGCCGTGGCTTTCGGGCTTGGCCCGGACGGCGTCGCGGATGAGGGCCGCCAGCGGCTCGGCGCCGGCGCCCCGCCTCAGCGGCCCGCGCAGGTCCACGCCGTCCTCTCCGTCGAGGCAGGGGATCAAAGTCCCGGTCGAGGACAGGCGGACGCGGTTGCAGGAATCGCAGAAGCCGCAGCTGAGCGCGCTGATGAAGCCGATCGTGCCGTCGGCGCCGGGCCGGCGGTAATAGCGGGCGGGGCCGTGGCCCGGCGGGCGATCGCCGGCGGAGACCGGCTCGAGCGGCCCCGCGGCGGCCATCATCTCGCCGAGGGGGACGCGGCGTTCCGGGCTGAAGAAGCCGGTCTCGCCCATCGGCATCAGCTCGATGAAGCGGACGTTCAGGGGCTTCTTCTCCGTCAGGGCCGCGAAGGCGCCGATCTCGTCGTCGTTCATCCCCTTGGCCGTGACCACGTTGAGCTTGACCGGGGCCAGCCCGGCGTCCAGGGCGGCCTCCACGCCCGCGAGCACGGAGCTCAGGGCGCCGAAGCGCGCGATCCGGGCGAAGCGGTCCGGCCGCAAGGTGTCGAGGCTGATGTTGACCCGGCGCAGGCCGGCCGCCTTGAGCTCCGCGGCGAGGCCGGACAGCAGGACGCCGTTGGTGCTCAGGGAGAGATCCTCGATCCCGGGGATGCCGGAGAGGCGGCGCACCAGCGCCGGGAGGCCGGGCCGCACCAGGGGTTCGCCTCCGGTGATGCGGATCTTCGAGACGCCGGCCCGCGCGAAGGCGCCGATGAGCGCCGTGATCTCGTCGTCGCTCAGGAGGTCCGCCCCGGGGACGAAGCGCGGGGCGGCCTCGGGCAGGCAGTAGACGCAGCGCAGGTTGCAGCGGTCGGTGACGGAGAGCCGCAGGTAATCGATGGTCCGTCCGAAGCCGTCGCGCATCATGCCGCCAGCCCCTTGGCCCGCTCGTAATCCTCGCGCGTGTCGATGTCCATGAAGGAGAGGCCCTGCGGGTCGACGCCGGCGACCTCCTTCTCCAGCATGAAGCGCGTGCGCAGGAGGTCGAAGAGATGCTTGATGCCGAGCGAGTCCTCGGCGATCGAGGCCCGGATCATGCCGACGCAGCCGCGCGAGTAGACGCCGCACAGGGGCTGGCGCTTGTCCCGCCACACCGGGATGACGGCGTCGTAATCGGCGCGCGAGTGCCAGAGCGCCTTGATGAGCTCCGGCCGCACGAAGGGCATGTCGCAGGCGGCGACGAACGCGTGGCGGGTCTCGAGGCCCGAGAGGGCGGTGAAGATGCCGCCCATGGGATGGCCGTCGGCGCACAGGTCCTCGACGACGGTCACGCGCGCGGTTTTGAGGAAGGCGAGCTCGGAGGCGTTCTTCGTCACCACGAGGACCTTCGGCATGACCTTGAGCAGGGAGTCCACCACCGACTGCACGAGCGGCGCGCCCTTCCAGTCGGCCAGCGCCTTGTTCGTGCCGAAGCGGCTGCTGCGCCCGCCCGCCAGGACGACGCCGGTCATCTCGTCGATCATTTGAGCCACCGGAAGCCGAGGACGTCGCCGCGGCGGACGCGGTCGGCGCCCGCGGGCGCCAGCGCCAGCGCGTTGGCCCGCGACGCCATGCCCAGCATCGCCGAGCCCTGGGGGCGGATGATCTCGAGCGCGTAGCCGCCGGCCGACGGGCGCGCGCGGCAGAACAGGTACTGCCGGCGGTCGGCCGGCTTCGGGTAGTCGTTGTCGGCCGCGCCCGACAGGTGGTAGCTGGGGTGCTTCGGCGCGTAGCCCTGGAGCTTCTCGAGGGCGGGGCGCACGAACTCCTCCAGGCAGACCAAGGCGGCGATGGGATTTCCGGGGAGGCCGAAGGCGAGCTTGGCCGGCGCGCCCGGGGCCTCGAGGGCGCCGAAGTACAGGGGCTTGCCGGGCTTGATGGCGACCTTCCAGAACACCTCGCGCAGGCCCAGGTCGGCGAACACGGACTTGGTGCAGTCGAAGTCGCCGACGGACACCCCGCCCGTGACGACGAGAACGTCCGCCCGCGCCAGGGCGGCGGAGAGGACGGCGCGCAGGGCGGCGGGCTCGTCCGGGGCGATGCCGAGGTCTTCGGCGGGAACGCCCCAGCGCGACAGCGCGGCGAGCAGGGCCGGCCCGTTGGAGTTGCGGATGCGGCCTTCGCCGGGCTCCTCCCGGTGATCGACGAGCTCGTCGCCGGTGGCGAGAACCGCGACCCGGGGGAGGCGGATCACGGGGACCTCGACGATGCCCTGGGCGGCGAGCAGGGCGACGTCGTAAGGGCGCAGGAGCGCGCCTTTTTCGAGCAGGACGCTGCCCTCGGCGACGTCCTCGCCGCGCTCGCGCACGTGGCTGCGCGCGCGGGTGGCGCCCGCCAGGCGGACCTTGCCGTCCGCCCCGGCCTCGGTCGCCTCGACCATCACGACGCTGTCCGCGCCGCGGGGCAGCGGGGCTCCGGTCATGATCCGCGCCGCCTCGCCGGGCTTCACCTCGAGGCGGGCCGTCGCGCCCGCGCGGACGGTCTCGAGCACGGTCAGCTCCACGGGATTCTGCGGCGTGGCGTCCTTGAGGTCCGCGGCGCGCAGGGCGAAGCCGTCCATCGCCGAGTTGTCGAAGAGGGGGAGCGCGGTCCGGGCGCGTATGTCCGCGGCGAGGACGCGGTCCACGGAGCGGAAGAGGGGGATCGTTTCCGCGCCCAGGACGGGGGCGAGGTCATCGATCAGCTGCAAGGCTTCGTCGGGGGAAATCATGATCTCCTTTTTGATTCAGCCCGCGCGGCGGGCTTCGAGAGGGCGAGGCCTTTCGGCTTCGCCCCGCGGCCGGCGGGTCATGGCTCGAGGGAGCTTTAGACCGTCCGGCTCGGAGCGGCGGCTAAGAGTTCTTGTCGTCGGCGACCGTCTTCAGGCCCTCCTTGAACGCGTTGAGCGACCGTCCGATCCCCCGGGCGGCCTCGGGCAGGCGCTTGGAGCCGAAGATGAGCACCGCGACCCCGAGAATGACGGCCATTTCGGTGAAACCAATGTTGGGCATCGCGTGTTCCTCTCTGAAAGCTTTTCCGGACTCTATTGTCCGTTATCCCTGCAACGGTCCGGCCAAACGGGAGGGCGGCGCCTCAGCGATCGCCCGTGCCGTAGGCCTCGACCTCCGTCCAGTAGCGGCTGACCTCCCGCTCCATCGCCCGGTACTGCTCGTGCGCCTGGCGGGAAAGCCGGTGCAGGGTCGAGCGGCCGGCGTAGGCGTTGAAGCTCGGCCACAAGGTCCGCTCCTCCTGGTCGATGAGGCGGCGCATGAGGCCGCCCAGGCGCAGGGACAGCTCGCGGATGGCCGAGCCTCCCTCGGGCGTCATCGTGTTCAGGATCGAGACGGCCTCCTCGCGCAGGCCGGTCAGGTCCTTGTGCTGCTGCTCCACCTGGGCCATGGCCCGGTACGCGGCGGGGCTCGGCAGGTCCGGCGACTCGTCGTAGACCAGGTGCTCCAGGCGCTGGTGCGCCTCGAGCGCCTTGAACAGGACGAGGAGGATGTTGCGCATCTCCCGGGCGGCCGTGCGCTCGTCGCGCTCGTCGGCGGCGCGATCGAGCCGCGCGACCAGCTTGAGCAGCAGCGCGTGCTCCTTGGACAGCGAATCGAAGACGCTCATGGCTTGACCTCCGAGGCGCTCGCCTCCGGCAGGCGCAGCGTGAAGACGCTCCCCTTGCCTTCCGCCGATTCGACCGCGATCTCTCCTCCCATCGCGCGCAGGGCCGCGCGGCAGAAGGTCAGGCCCAGGCCCAGGCCGTGGCCGCGCTTATGGTTGTC
>JAMPYD010000168.1 GCA_023700845.1 Elusimicrobiota bacterium
CCGCGTCCCGGAACAGTTCCTGGGCGAACGAATCGGAGAAATCGTCGTCGCCGACGAGGCCGGCGGAGTCGATCTGAAGCTGGTCGAGAAGGCCGGAGCTGGAAGGAAAATCGTCGAGAGGAACGACGCCGCCGTCGGGCACGCCCGCGAGCTCGGCGAGCTCCCCCGCCGGGGTCCACGAGCCGCCCGCGGGATCGCCCGCGCAGACGAGCGTCCCCGCGTCGAGGCCGGGAAGGCCCGACACGGCCTCCTTGTCGAAGGGGCCGAGGATGCGAGATTCCTTATAAACCCAATACTTCACTCGATGCTAGGGTAGCTTCCCGGTGTTACATTTTCAAGGCGGCCGCGCCGTCTCGTTCCGCCCCCCTCAAAAGGTAAAATAGGCCCATGATCATCCGACCCTTCTACCTGGCCTGCCTGGCCCATGGCTCCTATCTGCTCGGGGACGAGAAAACCGGCGTCGCGGTGATCGTGGACCCCCAGCGCGACGTGGACGCCTACGTCGAGGAGGCCGCGCGCCTGGGACTGTCCATCAAGCACGTGATGCTCACCCATTTCCACGCGGACTTCGTGGCCGGGCACCTGGAGCTGCGCGACCGCTGCGGCGCGACGATCCATCTCGGCGCTCGCGCCAAGGCGGATTACCCGTTCTCCCCGCTCGCCGACGGCTCGCGGCTGGAATTCGGCTCCCTCGGCATCGGCGTCCTGGAGACGCCGGGACACACGCCCGAGGGCGTCTGCCTGACCGTCTTCGATCTCGACGCCGACCGTGTCAGGCCCAAGGCCGTGCTCACCGGCGACACCTTGTTCATCGGCGACGTCGGGCGGCCGGACCTGATGGCCTCGGTCGGATGGAAAGCCGAGGACCTCGCGGGGATGCTCCACGACTCCCTGCGCACCAAGCTGATGACCCTTCCGGACGAGACCCTCGTCTATCCGGCGCACGGGGCCGGCTCCGCGTGCGGCAAGAACATGTCGGACGAGCGCGTCTCGACGATCGGCGAGCAGAAGCTCTACAACTACGCCCTCAAGGCCCGCTCGCGGGAGGAATTCATCCGCCTCGTGACCGAAGGCCAGATCGAGGCCCCCTCCTACTTCGCGCACGACGCGGACATGAACCGCCGCGAGCGCGGCACGCTCGACAAGGCCCTCGCGGCCCTTCCCGAGCTGTCGCCCGAGGAGGCGGAGGGGCTCGTCCGCGGGGGCGCGGTCATGCTCGACACGCGCGATCCCGCGGATTTCGCGGGCGCGCACTGGCGGGGCGCGGTCAACGTCGGCCTCGACGGCAAGTTCGCCAACTGGGCGGGCTCGGTGCTCGACGCCGGCAAGCCGCTCGTGGTCGTCGCCGACGAGGGACGTGAGAAGGAGTCGGTCCTGCGCCTGGCGCGCGTGGGCGTGGACCGCGTGGCGGGCGTCCTCAAGGGCGGCATGGCCTCCCTGGGCGGCCGCCCGGACCTCGTGGCGCGGACGCCGCGAACGACCGCCAGGGCCTTGGCCGAAAGCCTCTCCGGGAAGAACGCTCCGTTGGTCGTGGACGTGCGCACCGACGCCGAGCGCGCGGCGGGCTTCGTCGCCGGAAGCCTGCATCTGCCGCTGGCGCAGTGGCCGCGACGGCTGGCGGAGGTCCCCAAGGGGCGGCCGGTCGCCGTCTACTGCGCGGGCGGCTACCGCTCCTCGATCGCCGCGAGCCTGCTGCGCGCCGCGGGGCACAAGGACGTCACGGATCTCGTCGGCGGCTTCGGCGCCTGGCGCGAGGAGTCGCTGCCGACGGCCGTCCGCTGACCGGCGGCTATTCTCCGGCGCGCTCGGTCTCGCCGATGACGCTGAAGTCGAGGCCGGGCTCGGCCGCTTCGGTCACCTTCTGCTCGATCTGGTTCTGATACGCGATCGAATAGCGCGCGTAGGGGATCGCCTCGAGGCGCGCGCGGGTGATCGGCTTCTGGGTGGCCTCGCACAGGCCGTAGGTCCCGTTGTCGATCTTGCGGATCGCGGCCTCGACCATGTCGAGGGTGGTGCGCTCGTTGTCCGACAGCTCGAACATCAGCTCCTTCTCGATGGACTGGCTCGCCTGGTCGACGGAGTCGCCGTTGTCCACATCGCCGATGCTCTGCTTGCGCACCGTGCGCAGGATGTCGTCGCGCATCGAGACCAGCTCGGTCCGGATCGACTTGAGCTTAGCCGGCGTCAGCCAGGCCAAATCCTTGGCGGAACCCCCGGCGGAAGCCTTGGGCTTCGCCGACGAGGTCGCGGGTTTCTTCATGAGTTTTTTCGTCATAACGCCTCCGGAAAATCGGAAAGGGATAGTATATGAGAATGCCCGGGCGACGCAAGACCCAGGCCCGGCGGACGTCGCCGCCGGAGTCCCCGCCCTGCCTGCAACACAACGGCTAGGCCCGCGGGAGGGGTCTAGGCGAGGCGCGAGGCGGCGTCCCTGAGGCGGGACACGACCATGTCCTTGCCCATGATCTCGAGCATCAGGAACAGGGTCGGCCCCTCGGTGCGGCCGCTGACGGCCACCCGGATCGGGTGGAAGACCTGGCCGTTCTTGAGGCCCTTGTCCGCCACGAACTGCCGGATGCGGGCCTCGAGCGCCTTGTCCTCGAACGGGGCGAACCCGGCGAGGATCTCCGCCATGTCCAGCAGCACCTGCTTGGCGCCGGGGGCCTTGAGGACCTTGTCGAAGGCCTTCGGGTCGAAGACGACGGGCTTGTAGAAGAACTCGATCAGGCCGGGAATCTCGGAGAGCAGCTTGAACTTCTCGTGCTCGAGCGCGACGACCTTCTCCAGCGCCGGTCCGGGCAGGCCGACGAGGCCGGCCTTCTCGAGAAACGGCATCGCCAGCTTCACCAGCTCGGGCACCGGGGTCTGGCGAATATACTCGCCGTTCATCCAGTTCAGCTTGACCGTGTCGAACGTCGCCGGGCTCTTCTGACACCCGGCGAGGTCGAACTTGGAGATCAGATCCTCGTCGGTGAACAGCTGCTGGGACTCGGAGGTGGACCAGCCGAGAAGCGCGAGGTAGTTGCGCATCGTGTGCGGCAGGTAGCCCTGGTCGCGGTACTCGAGCACCGAGGTCGCGCCGTGGCGCTTGGACAGCTTGGAGCCGTCGGGGCCGAGGATCATCGACAGGTGCGCGAACAGCGGCGGCGTCCAGCCCAGCGCGTAGTAGATCTGGATCTGCGAGGGCGTGTTCGACAGGTGCTCGTCGCCGCGCACCACGTGGGTCATCTCCATCAGGTGGTCGTCGATGACGCAGCAGAAGTTGTAGGTCGGACCGTCGGTCGTCTTCCAGATGACGAGATCCTGCTGCAGGTTGTTCTCGAAGGAGACCTTGCCGCGGATCTGGTCGTCGACGATGGTCGCCCCGTCGGACGGCATCTTGAAGCGGATGGAGAACTTCTTGCCGGCGGCCTCGCGTTCCTTGCGCTGCGCGTCGCTGAGCGCGCGGCATACCCCGGGATAGCGCGGCGGGCGCTTCTCGAGCTGGGCCACCCGGCGGTACTCGTCGAGCTCCTCCTTCGTGCAGTAGCAGCGGTAGGCCTTGCCCTCGGCGACGAGCTGGTCGAGGTACTTGCGGTAGATGTGGACGCGCTGCATCTGGAAGTAGGGCGAGTACGGACCCTTGTCGGTCTTGCCGTCGAGAGGCCCCTCGTCCCAGTCGAGGCCGAGCCACTTCACCGAGTCCAGGATCGCCGTCACCGAGTCGTCGGTCGAGCGGACCTCGTCCGTGTCTTCGATGCGCAGGATGAAATCGCCCTTGTGGCGGCGCGCGAACAGCCAGTTGTACAGGGTCGTGCGGGCGCCGCCGATGTGCAGGAAGCCGGTCGGGGACGGGGCGAAGCGGGTGCGGACCTTGGGGGTCGTCATGTCAGTGAGCTCTCCAGTAATTCTTGGGCGTGCTTGCGGGAAGCGCCGGTCGGCTTGCCGCCGAGCATCGTCGCGACCGCCTCCAGGCGCCCGTCGCCGTCGAGCCGGTCGACGCGCAGGCGCGTTCGTCCGGCGGCGACGTCCTTGACGGCGTGAAAGTGATTCTGCGCGAAGCAGGCCACCTGGGGAAGGTGCGTGATGCACAGCACCTGGCGGCCCTTGGCCAGCGCGGACAGGCGCTCGCCGACGGCGTGCGCGACCTCGCCGCCGATGCCGGCGTCCACCTCGTCGAAAACCAGGAGGGCGGTGCGGTCGGCCTTCGCGAAGACGGTCTTGAGCGCCAGCATCACGCGGGAGAGCTCGCCGCCGGAGGCGGCGCTCTTCACGGGGCGGGGCGGCTCTCCCGGGTTCGGCGCGAGCAGGAACTCCACGCCGTCGGCGCCCGTCCTGGACCAGCTCGCCTCCTCCATCTCGACGGCGCAGGAGAAGCGGGCGTGGGGCAGGCCCAGGACCTTGAGCTCCTTGAGCGCGGCGGCGTCGAGCTTGCGGGCGGCCTTCACGCGCTTGTCGTGCGCGTCGTCGGCGAGGCGCGCGAGCTCCTTCTCGGCTTTCGCGAGCTCCTTGCGGGTCTTCTCGAGATGCGCGTCGGCGTTGACGAGGCCGTCGAGCTCCGCGGCCAGGCGCTCGCGCGCGGCGAGCACCTCGGCGAGGGTGACCCCGTGCTTGCGCTTGAGCCGGGCCAGCGCGTCCTGGCGGGAGAGCAGCGCGTCGAGGGCGGCGGGATCGGCGGAGACCGAGTCCCGGTAATAGCCGAGCTCGCGCGCGACCGAGCCGGCGGCGGCGTGCGCCCCCTCCAGCTCGGTGTGCAGGCCGCCGGCGGCCGGATCGAGCTTGGCGAGGTCCGAGACCGCCCGGGACGCTTTCAGCAGGCGCGCGACGGCGGCGTTCTCCTCGGCGTACAGCAGGCCGTAGGCCGTGTCCGCGAGGCCGCGCAGGCGCTCGGCGTTCTTCAGGCGCGGAAGCTTCTCCTCCAACTCCTCGTCTTCGCCGCCGCGGATCTTGGCGTCGTCGATCTCCGAAATCTGGAAGCGCAGGAGGTCGGCGCGCCGCTCGCGCTCCGTCTCGGACAGCGACGACGCCTCGAGGCGGGCCTTGAGCCCGGACCACAGGGCGTACGCCTCGGACAGCGCCTCGCGCTCGGCGTCGAGGCCGCCGAAGCGGTCGAGCAGCTCGAGCTGCGAGGAGGCCTGCAGCAAGGTGCGGCTCTCGTGCTGGCCGTGGAAGTCGGCGAAATGGTCGCCGACGCGGGCCAGCGCGGCGACGGGAGCGGGCCGCCCCGCGATCAGCGCGCGCGTGCGTCCCGTGGCGTCCAGCTCGCGGCGAAGCTCGACGGTCTTGCCCGCGACGCCGAGCTCGCGGCGAAGGTCGGCGGGGATGTCGGCGGCGTCGACGAGCCCCTCGACCTCCAGGCGCTCGGCGCCCGCGCGCAGCCAGGACGAGGAGCCGCGCGAGCCGAGCAGGAAGCCCAGGGCCTCGAGG
>JAMPYD010000169.1 GCA_023700845.1 Elusimicrobiota bacterium
AGAAGCCCGCGGCCGGGGGGACGGAGGGCTTGGGCGGGACCTTCGGGGGGGCGCCGGCCTTCTTGTCGCCCATCTTATTGGCGACGAAATCCCAGCCGCAGCCCTGGCATTGCCGGGCTTCGTCGGGAGCGGGAGCGCCGCAACTGGGGCAACGTGAGATCATCTTGGACCGCCTTTCGCCGGGCGGAGAAGTGATTCTACCTTTTTAAGCGCCGTACGTCCCGTCGCGGCGGCGTCGCGTGAGGCCGATGAGGTAGGGCAGGTCCGAATGATAGATCAGGTAGGCGATCGCCAAGGCGGCCGCGCCGCGAAGGGCGAGCGCCAGCAGGCGCTGCCACTCATCCTCGCCTTCCGCCGGACGGTCCGTCGGCAGTTCATACTTATGGCGAGCCGGCGGCATGTAGGTGTAGCTGAAATCCTCTTCCTCGGGCCGCGCGCCCGCGGCGACGGCGGCGGGAGCAGGACCGGCGGCGCCCGCGGAGGTCCGCGCGGCGGGAGCCTCGCCCTCGGCGGCGGCCGGAGGCGTCAGGGCGGCGGCGCGCGCCGTCAGCTTGGGCAGGGCCGGGGAGTCGCCCGCGCCGAGGCCCTTCATCGGCGTCGGAGACCAGACGTTGGCGGGCGCGGACTTCGGCCGCGAGCCGTCGAAGCGCGACGCCAGCGAGGGCGCGGGAGAATGGCCGCCGCGCGCGGCGGTCTCGTTCGGGGCGGCCTTCGCGCCGCGGTTGACGGGGATCACGGGGCCGCCGCCGAGCAGGTTCGGGGGGACCGCCGCGCTCACGGCGGGCCTGCCCGCCGGCGCTCCGCCCGCGGGGCTCGGGGAGTCGTCCGAGCCTCCTCCGCCGCCGCCCGCGCCGCCGCCGCCGCCCGCGCCTCCGCCTCCTCCGCCGCCGCCTCCGCCGCCGCCGAAGCCGCCGAATTTGGGAGAGCCGGGGCCCTTGCGAGAGGAATCGGGAGGACCGCCGCCCTCGCCGCCGCCGCCCGGGCCGGAGCCGCCGCCGGGACCGGCCGCCGTCGTCACGTCGCCGGGGGGAGGCTCGCGGCGCGGGGCGTCCGGAGCGGAAGCGGTGTTGCTCTCGTCGCCGGCGGGTTCCTCGGCGGGCGTCTCTTCGGCGGGAGGCGCTTCGTCGGAGGGCGCGGGCTCGGCCGGCTCCTCGACCGTCTCGAGCTCCTTCTTCTCGGGCGGAGGGGGATCGTCCTGGCCGCGGCGGTTGCGGCCGGCGTCGGGCTCGAGCATGTTGCGCTTCATGGCCGCGGTGATGGGCAGCGGCACGGTGCCGCGGGCCAGGCGCATGATCGGGCGCTTCTCGATCCAGCGCGAGCCGCGCTCCGCCCTCTCGCCGAGCGAGCGGCCCTTCTCGCCGAGCCAGGACTTGGCGCGGCTGAAGCGGCCGGCCTTCTCCTTAACGGCGACCTCGGCCTTGGCGGTCTCGCGGACCTCCTGGCGCGGCGCCTTGGCTTCCTCGCGGACCTCGGCCCTAGGCTTGCCTTCCTCGCGGAACTTGCTGCGGCCGCGCTTGTCCTTCTTGGCCAGCTCCTGCTTGAGATCGGTCTTGAGCTCGCCCTTGGCCTCGCTCTTCGCTTCGGCTCGCGCCTCGGTCTTCGCCTTGGGCCGGGACTTGGCCTCGGCCTTGGCCTCGGTCCGGACCTCGGCCTTCGCGGCGCGGCTCGTCTCGAGCGGCGCCTCGGTCTTGACCTCGGCCTTCGCGGCGTTGCGCAGCTCCGCCTTCGTCTTCGCGGTCTTCGCCTCGACGGCCTTCACGTCGGCGCGAGCCTTCGGGACCTTCGCTTCGACGGCTTTCACTTCCGGCGCCTTGACCTCGGCCTTCACGACGGGGGAAGCCTTGGCCTGCGCGGCCCTGATCTCGGGCGCCTTGACCTCGGCCTTCACGAGCGGCGCCTGGGGCTGCGCGGTCTTGACCTCCACGGCCCGGACCTCGGCCTTCACGACCGGGGCCTTGGCGTCCAAAGCCTTCACGCTCTTCACGTCGACCTTGGCGGCGGTGTTCGCCGCGGCCGAGGTCTTCACGGGGGAGGCGGCCGGCGCGGCGGCGGGGGCCTTCGCCTCGGGCGCGATGAGGTTGGCCGCCTTGACCTCGACGGGCGCCGCCGGAGCGGTCTTCACCTCGGCGACCTTGAGCTCGGCGGTCTTCGCGTCGAGCGCCTTCGGCCCGGCGGAGTTCGCCTCGGCGCGGGTGTTCGACTTCACCTCGGAGGATTTCAGCTCGCCGCGGTTGGTCTCCTTGAAGGCGTCGCCGCCGCGCTTCAGCTCGCCCCAGAACGTCGACGCGAGATGGCTCGCGCGGGCCTTCAAGCCCACGGGCGGAGCCTTCGCGGGCGCGGCGTCGACGAGCGCGGCGGTCCGGGGCTGGGCCTTGACCTCGACGACGGGGGCGGCCGCGGGAGCCTTGACGGTCGGGGCGGCCTCGATCTTCACGTTCGGCTGGGCCGCGGCCGCCTTGACCGACGCCTCGACGTTGACCGACTTGACGTCGAGCGGGCCGCCCTTGCCCTCCAAGGTCTTGAGCTCGGCGAGCCGGTCGCGGGTGCGCTGCTTGGCGAAGCCGTGGATCATCATGCCGCCGAAGGCGAGGTCCGCCATCGCCTCGCCGCCCTTGACGTACGCCTCGGGGGTGCCCCAGTAGTCCGCGATCTTGCCGATGTTGTCGAGGGCGGACAAGGTGAACGAGCCGACCACCGAGCCGAGCAGGGCGTACTGGAACCCGCGCAGGCCGAACTCGGCGACCTTGGCGACGACCTGGACCGTCGGGCTGGTCGCGGCGAGGCCGACCTTGCCGGCCGCGCCGGCGAGGCGTCCGATGCCGGGGATCACGTACATGAGGGGGTTGAGCAGGCCTTCGCCGAGGCCTTCGCCGAAGGACATCGCCGCGCCCAGGAAGCCGTGGCCGTCCTCGGCCAGGCGGCGGCCGTAGGTCCCGGCGCCGAAATCGCTCAGGGCGTCGTAGCGCTCGTCCTCGCTGACGGGAGCGGCCATCGCGTCGCGGTAGGCCTGAGGGGCCCGGCGCATCGTGATGCCCTGCTCGGCGAGGGCCTTCTCGCGGCGTTCCTTGGCCTTGGCCTCGAGGGTCTCGATGTTCCCGCTGCCGACGCGGGCGAGGTACTCCTCGTTCATCTTGTCCTTCCACGCCCTCCAGGCCTTCGGGTCCTTCTCGCGGTCCGGCTCCATCCCGCCCATCAGCAGCTTGACGCCGGGGTTTCGGCTGTAGCCGGCGGTGGCCTCGAGGCGGTATTCCTCGATCCCGGTGATCTCGTAGGCGATCATCTGCCCGCCCGAGACGATGCCGGTGTAGAGGGTGGAGGCGACGTCGCCGCAGACGCCGAGCACCTGCTTGACGCCGGGCACGCTCGCGACCCAGCGGGCGCCGGTGCCGAACACCGACGTGCCGCTGATCTCGCGGTCGATCGTGTCCTTCGGGGAGACCCAGAGGCGCCCGTCGGGGTTCCATTCGGCGCGCGCGGGATCGGGGGGGAGGTCGCGGCGGACCTTGAACTCCGTCTTCTCGTGCTCGTTCGTCCAGGGCATCTCCCACTTGCCGAGCCAGCCGAGGCTCGTCTGCGGGGTGTACTTGACGGGCGAGGGCTGCAGCCACGTCAGGCGCGAGCCGTCGTAGAGGTACTCGTGGACGATCTTGGGGTCGGTCTGGCGCGCGTTGCCGGCCGCGTCGATCTCGATCTCGCCGGAGACGCCGAACGCCGTGCCGAGGCGGTGGTTGTTCTCGAACTCGGTCGACTGCTTGAAGGTGCCGCTGAGGATGCGCTTCGTGCCGTCGCGGCGGGTGAAGATCAGCAGGTAGTTCTTGTTCTCGTTGATGAAGAAGCGGACCGGGGCGCCGTTCTTGGGATCGATGAGGTCGCCCGTGTTCTTGGCCTCGGCGGCCAGGAAGGCGCCCATCGGCTTGCTCAGCCGCCCGTTGTCGTCGTTCATGCCCAGCGCGACGACCGTCTCGTGGGCCAGCTGCCGGCCGATGGTCAGCCGCTGCCGGCCGTCGGTGGCGTCCACCAGGGACTTGAGCGCCACCTCCCAGCCGAGGTTCTTCTTGCCGTTCTCGAGGAGCTGGGTGACGTGGGCCGACTTGGCGACGATGTGGGTGCCGTTGGCGAGGACGAGCTTCTCGAGCGTGACGTTCCCATACGCGTCGACGCGCTCGACGCGCAGGGAGACCGCCGGGGCGACGCCGTCCTTGCCCGCCAGGAACTTGATCTTGCGCACGCCGTCGACGGTCGTCGCCTCGAAGCGGTTGTCGTCCCCGGCGAGGTCGCGCACGAACTGCTCGCCGGTCTTCGTGTTGCGCCGCGTGCTCTTGAGCTCGGTGCCGTCGGCCTTGAAATCGACGATGGAGACGACGCCCGTGGCCATGTTCAGGCTCTCGCGGCGGGTCAGCTTGGCGCCGTCGTACATCTCGGTCAGGGCGGAGAGCATCTTGCCGTCCGCGTCGTAGCCGACCACGGACTCGGTGCGCTTCTTGGCTCCGTCGAGCACCACGATCAGGCCGCTGCGGCCGTTGCGCGCCTGGCCCTGGAACCGCGAGGACCCGTCCGGGTTGTCGTAGCGCAGGCCCACGAACTGGGACACGCCGCGGGACAGCCCGACGACCTGCGCGCCGGCCGTGCCCTGCCCGTCGGGGAAGGTCTCCCAGGGCTTGAAGCGCGTGTCGAGGGGGACCTGGGCGCCGACGAGCTGGGTGCGCAGGAAGCCGCGGTACTCCCAGAGGCGGGCCATGAACGCGCCGAGCTCGCGGTTGACGGTCTTGATCGCGGCGACGCGCACCATGACCTCGTCCATCGAGGTGAAGTCGTCGCCCAGGCCCATCGAGTCGGACAGGCTCTGCTCCTGCCGGCTCAGGTGCAGGACGAGCGCGTCGATGCTGGAGAACGTGTTCGGATCGCCGCCCATGGCGGCGACCGCGAGGCGGCCCGAGTCGAGCAGCTCCTTGAGGCGGTCCGAGCGCTCCGCCGTGAAGCGGCGCTCGACCCCGTCGGGCAGCCCCTGCGCGAACGTGTTCGCGGCCCGTCCCGCCGAGAGGCTCAGCATCGCGGCGTAGTCGACGGCCTCGCCGCGCGCCGCGACCGGCTCCTGGATCGGCGCGGGCGTGTCGCGGCCGAGGTTGCGGGCCTTGGCCGCGTTCGTGCCCGGCGCGCCGTCCGGCGTGTAGGTGACCTCGAGGGTCTTGCGGATGGAGCCGAAGTTCACGGGCGGGGCCCCCGAAGGGCCGGAAACGGAGCCGTAGCGCTTGGTCAGGTTTTCGAAGATGGACTCGGCCTCGGCCGGGTTGGCCGCGGCGCGGTCGAGGTCGCCGAGCAGGACGTCGATCTGGAAAAGCGGATCGGCGGTCCCGGCCGAAGGGGCGACGGCGCCGGCGCC
>JAMPYD010000170.1 GCA_023700845.1 Elusimicrobiota bacterium
CACGGCCTCGCCGAAGCTCGCCCAGGCCTCCTCCGGCTCGCCGGGGTGCGGCGGCGCGGACTTGAAGGACGCGGCCTCGGCCAGGAACTGGTAGCTCCGCATGCGGGCGTCGATCTCGCCCATCATGGCGGCGGCCTTCTTGGACGCCTTGCCGGACTTGAGCGCGCTCATGGCCTCGCTCATCAGGGCCTGGAAGGACGCGAGCTCGGCGGCGGGATCGCCGCGGCCCGAGGGCATGAAGGTGTTCTTGACGCGCTCGTAGACGTTCATGCGGTGATCGAGGGCGAGCACGGCCGACTGGAAGCGGGAGCGCGCGCCCGAGGGGACGGCGTCCGCCGCCTGAGCCTGACGGCTGACCTCCTCGCGCTTGGGCTCGAGCTGCCAGTAGGCGAAGTAGCGGGTCTTGCCCTGCGCGAGGCCGAGCAGCCCCAGCACCTCGGGATCGTCGACGACGAAGGCGGCGTAGGTGTCGGAGGTCTCGGGCTTGAACGCGGAGTCGAGCAGCCAGCGCGTCGCCGGCAGGGAGCGCCCGTCGACGCGCACCGTCGACTTGCTGCGGATCATCAGCAGCGAGTTGCGGGCGAAGGTGTCGATCGGCTTGACGCGGCCGCCCTCGAGGGCCGGCAGGCGCCCGAAGCCTTCCACGTCGAAGCCGTTCCGGGGAGCGGGCTTGAGCGCGGGCCAGGCGGCCAGCGCGAGGGCGGAGACGAAGACGGCGGCGAAAATCCTTCGGGTGCTCATGACAGTCCTCCCAGAGTCCGCCGCAGCATCAGGCCGAAGTGCCAGAGCAGGCCGAGGGCGACGAGCGCGCACGAGATGTAAGGCAGGGTCCACGACGGGTTCCTCACGACCTGAAGCACGGACAGCGTGTTGTTCTTGCCGAAGCTGGCCTGGTAGAAGGTCAGGCCCCCGTGCCGCAGCGGCGAGTTCATATAGATGAGGACGTCGCGGTCGTCGCCGCTGCGCGGGTCGAGCAGGCGCACCAGGCTCGAGAAGTTCTTCGGGATCTGGGTGCCGGGATACACGTCGTGACGGAAATCCTTGAGGGTCAGGGAGAAGGGCATGTAATACCGCCGCGGCCGGAGGGACATGCTCCAGCGGCGCCCCTCGTGCACGAACTCCTGCGGCGCCCCGAGGTTGGGGGAGACGAGGAAGACGCCGTAGCTGCGGCCGTCCTTGGCGACCGGCTCGATGAGCGCGGCGGGCAGGTCCTGCTCCTCGCCGAGCGGGCGGGGGGCGGGGCGCACGAGCACGTTGGCCCCGACGCCGGCGGTGGCCATCGACGGCGGATCGCCCTCGGCGCGCATGCGCAGCTCGGCGTTGTCGTAGAAGGCCTGCACGCGAAGCATGAAGGGCAGGGACGCGTCGGCGATCTCCGTGCGCTCCTTGACCAACGAGGTCGGAATCGACCGGACGTCGTCGGCGTCGCCCTCGGTGACGTCGATGACGGCGAGCTCCATGCGGCGGGTGTCCTGGCTGTAATTGACGGTCTGCCCTTCCTCGATGGTCAGGTGGCTTTCGACCTGGAGGAACGCGGTGGCGAACTCGCCGAGGAACAGAAGAGCCATCCCGAAGTGGATGATCCACAGCCCCGCCTTGCGCCAGGAGACCTCGAGCCTGCGGACCTGAACGACGCCGAGGTTGAGAAGGAGCAGGCCGCCGGCCAGGCCGCCGCCGGGGAAGATCGGTATCGGGAACGGAAGCGCCTCGGGGCGCCACCACACGAAGAAGGAGCGGACGTACTGCTCGACCGCGCCGTGAATACCGAGGCTGACCTGCGCGAGCGTGCAGGCCACCACGAGGATCATCAGGACGATCAGGCAGAACACGGTGAGCTCCATCGAGCTCAGCATCGAGAGGAGGCGGTTGGGGAGGTCTTGTCGTCGCATGAACCCCACCTCAGCAACAGAACGGCCAATCCTGTTTTTTCAGACGGAGGCGGGGGGAGGCGGAGGGGCGGGATACCGATCCAGCACCGAGCGGCGGGACAGCAGCGCGGCCGCCAGAGCCGACAGCGCGGCCACCGTGCCCAGGATGAGCGCCATGCGAAGCCAGGGCTCCCCGGCGGCGCGCCGTTGGGCGCCGATGCGAAGGGCCGTGACGACCCAGCTCGCGCTGCCGATCAACAGCATGGCCTGGAGGGAGCGCAGGGCCCAGCGGGCGCGGGTCAGGACCGTCACGAGCGGAAGGGCCAGGCATACGACCACGCCGGGCATAGCGCCCATGCGCAGAAAATGCGCGGCGAGGATCAGGCAGAGAAGCGAGGCGAAGGACAGGATCATGGCGGGAGCCATTGCAACAAACATGCCCGCGAGCCTGGGTCTGGCGAAAATCGGGAGAATTAGGCATATTCGTTGCATGAAATGAGTCCGGACGGCGGAAATAGCGCCGTCCGCAGCGTTATAAGTCGTATGCGAAAATAAGGGGGATACTGGACATGCGGAAAATCTGGTCGCTGTTCGTGATCTGCGGCGCGTTGGCCGCGGCGTACATCTATGCGCAACCGGCGCGAGCCGAGGACAAGAAGGAGGCGCCCAAGGCGGAGGCCAAGGCCGACGCGAAGGAAGCGCCGGAGTTCATCGACTACGACAAGGCCAAGAACGGAAACGTCAAGTTCCCGCACAAGGCCCACGCCGACATGCTCGGCAAGTGCGACGACTGCCACGGCGGCGACAAGCCTCTCTTCGCCAAGCAGAAGACCGAGGGCATGAAGATGAAGGACATGTACGAGGGCAAAGGCTGCGGCGCCTGCCACGACGGCAAGAAGAAGCAGGGCGACAAGGTCATCTTCGCGGCCAAGGGCGGCTGCATGAAGTGCCACAAGAAGGAAAAGAAATAGACGACCTCTGATCGGACCTACGCACCGCGGGCGCCGGATCCTCCGGCGCCCGCGTTTTTTTACGGCGGCGCGGGTTGGCACGTTCGTTGCTTAACCGATGTCTGCCATGTTGCCGCGACTTATAAGAAATGTGACTGTCCGCGCGGGATTTCTCGCGGCCTGCCTGCTCGCCGCGGGCCCTTCCGCCGCGGCCGACGCGGCCCCCGGCGCCGACGACTGCCTCGCCTGCCACGCCGGCGCCGACGCGGGCGGACCCGTCGTCGACGGAAAGGCCTTCGCCGCGTCCCGTCATGCGGGCTCGGCCTGCACCGGCTGCCACGCCGACATCAAGGAATATCCGCACCCCGAGAAGGTCGCGAAGGTCGACTGCTCCTCGTGCCACGCCGGGGCGAAGAAGGCGATATCCTCCGGCGTCCACGCCGCGGTGTTCGGCGCCAAGAAGAACGGCGGGGCGAACGCCTGCACCTCCTGCCACGGCAGCCACGCGACGCAGAGCCCCGCGAAGCTCGGCCTCGCCCTGTGCGCCCAGTGCCACAAGACAGAGGTCTCCGCCTACAAGGGAAGCGTCCACGGCAAGGCCAACCGTCACGGCGATCCCGACGCGGCGATCTGCCTCTCCTGCCACGGCGGCGGCCACGCCATCCGCAAGGTCTCCGACCCGCTGTCGAGCGTGTCGCCGCTGAGGCTGCCCGAGACCTGCGCCAAGTGCCACAGCGACCCGGACCTGTCCCGGCGACACGGCCTGAGCACGAACGACATGTACAAGGCGTACATGAACTCGACCCATGCCAAGGCGGCGCAGGCGGGAGAGCACGCCGCCACCTGCGCCAGCTGCCACGGCTCCCATGACATACGGCCTCCGAGCGATCCGGACTCGCGCATCGCCGCCGGACGCATCGCGAAAACCTGCGGGCAGTGCCACGGCGTCGAGGCGGGAAAATTCAAGGCGAGCGTCCACGGGCAGGCCTCGGCGCGGGGCGTGCGCTCCGCGCCGACCTGCGTCGACTGCCACGGCGAGCACGATATCCGCGGGCCGGGCGAAGAGGGAAGCCGCGTGTCCCGCGGCGCGCGGTCCGAGGCCTGCGTCCAGTGCCACCAGTCGGCCCAGGTCATCGGACGCGGAGTGTCCGGCGACCGCGTCAACACCTTCCTGTCCTCCTTCCACGGCATGGCGGCCAAGTCCGGCGACGTCAAGGTGGCCGATTGCGCCTCCTGCCACGGCTGGCACGACGTCCAGCCCTCGACGGCCGCGACCTCGAGGACCAACCCGAGCAACCTGACGCAGACCTGCGGCCAGTGCCACCCCGGCGCCGGCAGCCGCTGGGCGGGCGGGACGAAGATCCACCAGGCCCTCTCCGACACCGGCGGCGGCAGCGACCTGGCGAGCTGGGCGGCGCTGTTCTACAAGATCACCATCCCGCTGACCGTGATCGGGATGATCCTGCACAACCTGCTGGACCTGTGGCGCAAGATGCGCTCGCCGCGGGCCCGCCGCCACCGCGAGGACGAGGTCCCGCTGACGGTCAACGAGCGCTGGCAGCACGCGATCAACGCGGTCTCCTTCCTTCTCCTCGCCTACAGCGGGCTGGCCCTGCACTTCCCCGACGCCTGGTGGGCCTGGCCGTTCACCTTGGTCGGCGGCGAGACCGCCCGCCGCTACGCCCACCGCTCCGCGGCCGCGCTGTTCATGGTGGTGGGGGGAGCGCACCTCTCCTACCTCGCGACCGCGCTGGGGCGCAAGCGCCTCATGGCGATGCTCCCCGCCAAGCGCGATCTGTTCGACCCGCTCAAGGTCCTCGCCTACAACGCCGGCTTCTCCGGGAAAAAGCCCGTCCTCGCCCAGTTCTCCTACGCCGAGAAGTTCGAGTACTGGGCGCTGGTCTGGGGCTCGTTCGTGATGACGGTCACCGGCGCCGTCCTGCTGATGCACAACATGGCCATGGCCTACCTCCCGCTGTGGGCCATCGAGGTCTCGCGCGTCGTGCACTACCTGGAAGCGGTCCTCGCCTGCCTGGCGATCCTGATCTGGCACGGCTACTGGGTGGCGCTCGATCCGGACGTCTATCCGCTGAACTGGGCCTGGCTGACCGGCGAAACGTACCTTCACCACGAGGACGGCGAAGAAGAAAACCGCGACGAAAAGGGGCATTGAGAACATGAAATCATTCAACATCGGACGCTGGACGGTCACCGTCCCGATGATCATCGCCGGTCTCGTCGTGATCTTCCTGGCCGCCACCCTCGGCTCGGTCAAATACTCCGAAAGCCCGACCTTCTGCAACTCCTGCCACATCATGGCCCCGTACTATAAGGCGTGGAAGGACTCCAAGCACAACAAGGTCGCCTGCGTGGAATGCCACTACCCGCCGGCCGACAAGCAGACCTTGCTCTGGAAGAAGTTCCAGGCGATGTCCCAGGTCGCCAAGTACGTCACCCGCACCTACTCCTCGAAGCCCTTCGCCGAGGTCGAGGACGCGTCCTGCCTGCGTTCCGGCTGCCACTCGACC
>JAMPYD010000171.1 GCA_023700845.1 Elusimicrobiota bacterium
AAGGCGCGAGGGCCGACGGGATCCCGGCGGCGACGGCGTCGGAATGCTCCGAGGAGCGGGCCGACCTGGCGCCGGTCAGTATATCCTCGAGGTCGCGGCCGGCGGCGGAGGCGGCGGAGCCGCCCGTCTCGGGCTTGGCGAGCGCGCGCAGCGCGGGCGCGGAGGCCAGCATCTTTTCCGCGATCGCGGCGGCGGGGGCGGCCGGCTTGAGCGCGGCGGGCGCGGCGGCGACGGGCGCCGCGATCAGAGGCGAAGCCGACAGGATGGAAGGCGCGGCGAGCGACGGCGCCGACAACGACAAAACGGGCGCGGCCAAGGACGGCATCGGCGCGTTGGAGATTCCGAGGCCGATCTGAGGCGCCGCGGACACGGGAACGGCGCGGCCGGCGACGGTCTGCGCGAAGGCCTGCTGCGCGTCGATTCCCACGGAGAGGACGACGAGCGCGGCGGAGAGTGCGATCGAGACGAGGCGTTTGAGGCGTCGGGCCATGCGAGGTTTTCTCCCTACTGCTGGTCTAACGTCTGTCCTTATTGTACCCGGCCCCGCCTCCCGTTCCCTGGGCCGTACGGGGAAGCGGGCCCGGGCATTCGGCCTAGGACCAAGGCCCTATTCGCGGGATGACAGAGATCACTGGTAGGCCTTTGGGCCTATTCGATCGTAGGCCCGATGGCCCAAGCGTGGGCCTAAGGGCCCGGTTAATAATAGGCCCATGAGCCCCCTCCGCCCCTCCCTCGTGATCCTCTCCATCCTTCTTTCCGCCTCCGCGCGGGCGCAATTCTGCCCCCTCGACGCCGGCGACGTCGTCCAGAAGATCGTGGCCTGCAAGCCGGGGGTCGCCGCCGACGCCTGCCGCAGGCTCGCGCAAAGCGTGGGCTGCTCGGTCGTGCGCGAGCTGCCCTCGATCAACGCGATCGTCATCGAGCTCCCCGCCTTCAAGGCCGACGCCGCCGAGACCAAGCTGATGGCCACCTTCCAGGTCGACCTCGTCGAGACCGACAAGGTCGTCAACTGGCTCAAGGCCGTCACCGTCGCCCCGCCGGCCCCCGCCGCCCAGTTCGAGTTCGGCGACGTCGCCCGCGACATCCTGAAGAGGATCAGCGCGATCAAGCCCGTCGCCGTCGCCGACCCGGAGCAGCCGTGGGGCATCCGCCGCGTGAACGCCGAGGCGGCCTGGACCTCCCCGCGCGGCCAGGGCCAGGGCGCCGCCGTGGCGATCATCGACACCGGGATCTCCCGCTCCCACCCCGACCTCGCCGGGCTCATCCTCGGCGGCTTCAACGCCCTCGACCCGAAGAAGCCCGACGCGTGGGACGACGATCAGGGCCACGGCTCGCACGTCGCCGGGACGGTCGCCGGCAAGCGCGACGGCAAGGGCGTCGTCGGCGTGGCCCCGATGGCGCGGCTGTACGCGGTCAAGGTGCTCGACGCGGACGGCAACGGCGGCTACTCGAGCGTCATCGCCGGCATCGAGTGGGCCGTCAAGCGCGGCGTGAAGGTCGCCAACATGAGCCTCGGCGCCGACGAGGGCAGCGAGGCGCTCAAGCGCGCGGTCGCCGCCGCGAGCAGGGCCGGCATGACCATCGTCGCCGCGGCCGGCAACGGCGGCGGCCCCGTCGGCTTTCCCGCGAGCTACCCGGAGACGATCGCCGTCGGAGCCTCCGACATCAAGGACGGCGTCGCCGAGTTCTCGAGCCGCGGCCCGGAGGTGGACTTCATCGCCCCCGGCGTCAACGTGAAGTCGGTGAAGATGGAGGGCGGCTGGGAGGAGCTCTCGGGCACCTCGATGGCCACCCCGCACGTCGCGGGCCTGGCGGCGCTCGCGGTCGCCCGCGGGGCCTCGTCGCCCGCCGCGGTGCGGGCCATGCTCAAGAAGGCGGCGACGCCGCTGCCCGGCCTGACGGCCAACGTCCAGGGCATGGGCATGATCGACGCCGGCAAGCTTCAGTAAGGGAAACGAATTAGACGGGCGCCGGTCCGCGGGGCCTTACCCCAGGTCATCGCGGGCAACCGGCGCCCGTCCTCTATTTGGCGGGGTTGGCGTAGAGGGGCTCCGAGCCGGGAAGGAGAGCTCCCTCGTCGTAGCCGCGAGTGCGCAGGTCGTGGAAATCGCGGAAGGCGCGGAAGCGGGATCCGCCGGACTCCTCGGTCTCGATGACGACGAAGGCCCCCTCGGAGTCCCTGCGCACGCCGCCGAAGCGGCCGAGGACCTTCTTGCCTCCCATCTGAATGAGCTCGACGGGCGCGCCGGCCGGAATCTTCCCCTCCACGTCCGCGATGGACGAGATCTTGCCGTACGACGAGTAATGCTCGGTGCGCAGCGAGGCCGCGTCCAGGCGGTGATACTGCTTCTGGATGTGGGTCGTCCCGGCGGCGCTGACGAGCTGGATCTCCTCGCCGTCGGCCTTCACGAGCCGTCCCGAGAAGCTCTGCGCGGAGTACTTCAGGTCGTCGAGGTCGCGCACGTCCACGTCGAGGATGCGCCCCTTGTACGCGGCGAGGTCCTTGAACGGGTCGACGACGGGCGCGCCGCCGAACACCGTCATCTCGGCGGGGCGCAGGACGGAGCCGTCGAAGATCAGGTCGACGCTGCGCGTGATCTCGGCGATGTTCCCCGAGTCGAGGCCGAGGCCGAGGAGCTTGCCGCCCGAGGAGAAGACCATCTTCCCGTCGGCCAGGCCGCGGAAGGCGCCGCTGACGCTCTCCCCGTTCTTGAGCTTGACGGTCAGCTGGGGATCGCCGGGATTGTCTCCGGCCATCGAGCGGAGCACGGCCTTCGTGCCCTCGTCCTTGGAGGACGCGACGAGCTTGCCCCACTCGGCGGGGGTGAAGTTCTTCCCCTTGTCGGGGAGCGCCGCGGGATCGATCGGGGTGATCAAGGAGGGCGCCAGCGCGGGCGCGGGCGCGCCGGGGGCCGGCGCGACGGCGGGCGGCGCCAGGAGAGCGCCCTGGAGGCCCGGCGCGAGGGCGGGGCTCATCGCCGGAGCGGCCAGGCCGCCGGGAACCTGGCTGACGACGGCTCCGACGGACGACGCGCCCGAGACCGCCGAGGCGGCCTCGCCGACGACCTGCGCGGAGGACGGAACGGCCAGAAGGCAAGCCAACGCCGTCGAGAGGGGTCTCATAGGACCCAGTGTAGGCCCGCCAACCCCGTCCGTCAAGGGGTTTAGGCGAGCTTCGCCCGGAGGAAGATCATGAACGAGACCGGCGCGCGCCCGTAGGCGGGGCGCAGCGCCGCCGGCAGCGCGTACACGCTCGCCAGGCCGCCCGCGCCGAACCGGGCCCTTTTCCACGCCGCGAAGTCGAAACGATAGCCGAGGCTCAGCTTGCCGACCGCGCGCGCGTCTCCTCCGGGGATCAGCTCGTCCTTTACGACGCGCTCGGCGCGGCCGAACACCGTATGGGCGCGCGCCCAGGACGAGGACGCCTCGAGGAGATAGGCGTCGAGGGCGCGCCCCGGCGCGTCGTCGTTGCGGCCGTAGGCGAACGTCGTCTGCTGAAGCCCCCCGCCGAGGCGCGTGTTGACGCTCGCCGACGCGGTGAAGCGCCGCTGGTCCGCCTCGGGCTCCAGCCCCTCGGGGCTCACGACGCGCCCCCAGCTCGCCTGCAGGGCCCAGTCGTCGCCGGGGTTCCAGGAGAGGCGCCCCGAGTACGAATCGAACCGCGGCTTCTCGATATCCCAGCGATATCGATCGGGCTCGCGCCCGGTGAAGATCGAGCCCTCCAGCTTCCACGGACCGCGCGAGGCGCCGAGCGTGGCCGCTCCGTGGGAGATGTGCGTGGAGTCGAGCCAGTGATGAGAGATCGGCGCCTCCGGCAGCTCCGCCCCGGACAGCCGGTGCATGAACGCGGGCGGGCCGAGCGCGGGCTCGCCGGGCAGGCCGAAGTAGGCGAAGGCGGCGCCGTCGCCGCCGAGGCTCGCGGAATACGTCGCCGACAGCTCCATGAACAGGTCGTGCGGATGCTGGCGGTCGACGAGCTCGGCTCGCCCGTCGGCCGTCTCTCCCGTCTGGAGCAGGAGCGGATAGCCCGCGGGACCCATCGCCGGGTCCGCCGAGAGCATGCCGCGCAGGCTCAGCGCTCCGGGGCGGAGCGGCCGCCGGCCCGCCGCCATGAGCATGCCCGAGGCGAAGTTCTTCTCGCCGCCGCGGGCCCCGCCCTGGCGGTCCCAGACGAGGTCGAGGACGCCGTGCGCCATCACCGTCCAATCCCCGCGCCGCAGGTGAAGCCCCTCGTGCGGCGTCGACGCCGGCTGCCAGCTCGTGCCCGAGGCTTCCCGCGTCATCATCGCGCGCGGAGCGTGATGCGCGCCGGCCGTCTCCGCGCGCGCTCCGGCGCCGATCAGGAGCAGGCCGGCGAGGAGCGGCCCCCTCATCGTCATATGTGAAGCCGTGGACGACGGACGGGCCGCAATGGACAGCGCGTTTAGCGGGATATTCAAGAAAGCTTTGACGACCTTCGGGTCGAGGGCGGCTCCGGACTGTTCGCAGAGCATCGCGGCCGCCTCTTCGTGAGGAAAGGCGCGCTTGTATGGCCGCGACGTGGTAAGCGCGTCGTAGACGTCGGCCGCGGCCACGATACGGGCGCCGAGCGGGATATCTTCACCCGCGAGCCCCGCGGGATAGCCCCGGCCGTCCCAGCGTTCGTGATGGGCGGCGATGACGGGCGCCGCGCCCTCCAACGCGTCGGATCCGCGCGCCAGCTGTGCGCCGCTCTCCGGGTGGCGCCGCATCGCCTCCCACTCCTCGTCGTCGAGCGCGCCCATCTTCAAGAGAGCGGAATCGGGGACTCCGATCTTGCCCGCGTCGTGAAGAAGCGCCCCGGTCTCGAGGAGGCGCAGGAACGCGGGATCGCGCAAGCCCAGCCGCTCGGCGACGAGCAGGCTGTAAGCCGCGACGCGCCGCGAGTGCCCCGCGGTGTAGCGCTCGCGCAGCTCCAGGGACGAGACCAAGGTCAGCAGGGTATCCGCGTGCGCGCGGCGCAGGCGCCCGGCCGCGGCTCGCTCCGATCGAAAGAACGCCCAGCTGAGCGGAGCGGTGACCCAGAGGTTCACGAGCTCGGCCAGCTGGTCGGCCTGCACCATGGGATGGCCGCGCCACTGCACGAGGACGTGGAGCCCGAAGGCCGCGCTGACCAAGGCGGTCATGAGCAAGGTCTCCCGCAGGCCGTACCACGCCGCGCACATGAGCACCGGGATGAAGAGCAGCTTCTGCGCGATCAGGTGAAGCCAGTGCCACTGGTGCGGGCCCGCCGGCGTCGTCCAATGAAGCGCGAAGACGAAGGCGAACGCGGCGGCCGTCCAGGCTCGCCGCCGAAGAGGCGGGGCGGCCAGGGCCGCCTGC
>JAMPYD010000172.1 GCA_023700845.1 Elusimicrobiota bacterium
GCCCTGACGGAGAAATGATGATGAATCGAATCCTGCTCGCCGCCGCTCTCGCCCTGACCGGGGCCGCGGCCTATGCCTCGACGATCACCGTGCTCGTCCAGCAGACCGCCCTGCGCAAGCGCCCCCAGTCCTACTCCCCGTCGGTCGGCACCGCCCGCCTCGGCCAGAAGTTCGAGAGCGAGGGCCTGGAGGCCGGCTTCCACAAGACCGGCTCCGGCTACATCCACTCGAGCGCGGTCACGACCCGCAAGGCCAGCGTCTCCGGCGGCGACGGCGTCGGCGGCTCCGCCACGGCCGACGAGGTCACGCTCGCCGGAAAGGGCTTCAACGCCCAGGTCGAGAAATCCTACGGCCAGAAGAACGGCGCCGCCGTGAACTTCGCGGCCGTCGACGCGATGGAGCGGCGCTCCGTCGGCGAGGACGAGCTGTTCGCCTTCCTCCGCGCGGGCGGCCTGCTCGGCGCGGGAGGCTCCAAATGAGGCGCCTCCTCCTCCTGGCCTTCGTCGCCTCCGCCGGCTGCCAGGGCCTGCAGAACCTCGACGTGAGCGCGATGACCGGCGGCCGCATGAGCAACGTCAACCTGACCAAGGTCGCCAAGGGCGTCAACCAGGTCCGCAAGGGCTTCTCCGAGATCTCGGAGAGCGAGGAGTACTACATCGGCCGCGCGGTGGCCGCCCAGGTCCTGACCCGCTACAAGCCGCTCAACGACCCGGGCCTCAACGCCTACGCGCAGAAGGTGACGCAGGCCGTCGCGCTCGCCTCCGACCGCCCCTCGACGTACAAGGGCTACCACGTCCAGGTGCTGGATTCCGCCGAGGTGAACGCGTTCGCCGCCCCGGGCGGGTTCATCTTCGTGACGAAGGGCATGCTCGAGCTCGTCAAGAGCGAGGACGAGCTCGCCGGCGTGCTCGCCCACGAGGTCGCGCACATCGCCAAGAAGCACGGCCTCAAGACGATCCAGACCTCCCGCCTGACGAGCGCCTTCACCATCCTGGGCTCCGAGGCGGCGAAGAACTACACCCCCCAGCAGGTCAGCCAGCTCACCACGGCCTTCGAGGGCGCGGTCGACGACGTCGTCAACAAGCTCGTCGTCAACGGCTACAGCCGCGACAAGGAGTACGAGGCCGACAAGTTCGGCGCGCAGTACGCGAAGGCCGCGAACTACGACCCCGGGGCGCTCAAGATCTTCCTCGAGCGCATGGAGAAGGCCGAGGGCTCGGGCGGCGGCGGCATGTTCAAGACCCACCCGTCGCCGGAGAAGCGCGAGTCCGAGCTCGGCGCCGTGTCCCCCGCCCCGGGCTACAAGCGCTCCTCCGAGCGCGGCCGGCGCTTCTCGGAGGCCGTGCAGCTCTAGCGCGATCCCGTCGTTTTTCCGAAGGTCCGTCATGATGGTTTTGTGTTAAAATATTGACGGAAATATGACTCCAGGCGCGGCCGTCGTTCCCGTCCTGGCCTACCATCGCATCGGCGTTCCCCCCGCCGGCGCCCTCCATCCCGACACCTACGTCCATCCGCGCGCTTTCGCCCGCCAGCTGCTCATCCTCAAGGCCCTCGGCTACCAGGCGATCGCTCCCGCCGACTACGCCCGGCTAAGACTCGGGCTCCCTTGCGCGGTTCCTCGCAAGCCGATCCTCATCACCTTCGACGACGGATCGTCGACGGTGTTCTCCGAGGCGCTGCCGCTTCTTCGCCGCCACGGGTTCTCCGCCGCGCTCTTCATGGTCGCCTCCCGCCTGGGCCGCTCCGCCGTGTGGGACGGGGAGGCCGAGGACGCGGACCACCGGCAATTGACCGCCGGGGAGCTGCGGGCTCTGCGCTCCGAGGGCTGGGTCATCGGGTCTCACAGCGTGACCCACGCGAGAATGACGTCGTTGACCCCTGAACGGCGCGCCGACGAGCTGATTCAATCGAAGAAAACGCTCGAGGCGGCGGTCGGCGCCGAGCTCGATTGGTTCGCGTATCCCTACGGGGCCTTCGACTCCGGGCTTCGCGATGCGGTCTCGCGGGCCGGATACCGGATCGCCTTCGCCACGGAGGACGGCGACGGCGACCTGTTCTCGGTGCCGCGCCGCATCATCGGCGGCCGCGCGGGCTTGTTCAAGTTCCTCCGCCGGCTTCATCAGGCGGGACGGCTGGCGCGCAAATGAGCGGCATGAGCATCGCGATGTTTCTCGAAACCCTCTCCGTCAGCAACGGAGTCTCGCGGGTCGCCCTGGCGCTGAGCGAGCAGTTCGTCAAGCGCGGCCATGAGGTGCACCTGTACTCCTCGGTCAACCGCCTGCGGGACGGCCGGGCGCGCTATCCCGACCCGAGGATGAATTTCCACTGGCTGCCCAGCCTGCGCGGCTCTTGGCGGACCTGGTCCCTGCCCCTCGGCGCGCTGCTCCCCGCGCTGCTTCTGCCCATGGTCGCCCGCCTTCCCGCCAAGCTCGGGATGCAGCGGCGCCGTCACGATGTCATCGTCAGCCATGCGCTGACTCTCAATCAGGACGTCGTGCAGATGCACAACGACCCGCAGGCTTTGGAGGAGCAAAAGCTGTCCCGGGTGCCGTTCGTCGTCGACCCGCCCCGGCTGTCCTCCCCGCGCCGGACGCTTCGCACCGCCGTCGAGCGCATGCGCTTCGCCTCCGGCAACTACCGGAGCGTCGTCGCGCACTCGCGCCGCTCGGCCCTGGAAATCTCGTCCGCCTTCGGCATTCCCGAAAGCCGCATCGACGTCATACCGCACGGCGTGGACAGCTCTTATTTCTGCCCGTCGGTCGCGGCGGGACAGCGCGTGGGCCTGCGGCGCCAGCTCGGGCTGGGGCTGGAGGATGTGGTCTATCTCTACATCGGCGATTCCTGGAAAGGGCTCGAGTTCGCCATACAGGGGATGTCTCGGCTGCCCGCCAGCGCGAGGGCGGTCCTGCTCGCGGCCGGGCCGTTTCCGCGGCCTCCCTTCGTGCGCTTCGCGCGGGAGCACGGCGTCCGCTTCCTCTGCGAGAACCTTTGGGACGACGTCCGCTCCCTGTACAGCGTGGCGGACGTTCTCCTGACGCCGACCCCGCTGGACACGTTCTTCCTCGTCGGGCTGGAGGCGATGTCCATGCGCCTGCCGGTCATCACCACGCAGTTCGCCGGCCTCAGCGAGCTTTTGACCCAAGGGGAGAACGCCATCATTCTCGAGAGCGCCTCCGACCCCGCTCCGATCGCGGAGGCGTGCCGAAGGCTTCTCGAGCCCGACGTTCGCCTGCGCATGGCCGACAAGGCGCGTCAGTTCGCGCTCACGCGCACCTGGGAGGATTCGGCGCTGCTGCACCTGCGCCACTACGCCGCTCTCCGGGGCGGCTCCCGCGCCGCGCATGGCGTCGTTCCGACCTGACGGCGGACTTACCGAGGTTTTGCCCCGTCTTTGCCGCATTTTAACGGCAAATCCGGGACGCCGGGGGCATGCTTAAGGCATGAAAACCCCTCCCGCGGCCGGCTCGCTCGTTCGCATCGGCGTCGCGCTCCTGCTGTGCGCGGCGTGCTTCCAGGCCGGACGCGCGTATCAGGAGCTCTCCGCCTCGGCCGCGGGCAAGACGGCCTCCGATCCCGGCACGGAGCTGGTCGACGCGAGCTTCGTCGGCCCGACGTTGCCCGGTCCGGCGGCGGAGCCCGCCGCGACCGCCGCCCCGGGCGATCCCGTGGGAGAGAGCGGCGACATCATCACCCCGCTGAACGTGCGCGACCCCTCCGCCCTCATCATGGGGCCGGGCGGATTCCACCCGGTCTGCCCCCCTCCCGAGCCCTCCGTCGTCGATCCCGACCGTCCCGCCGACGAGCCGAAGCCGAGAAAAATGAAGGAAGGGCGCCTGCTCGAGCTGCTGAAAAAGGCGGACAAAAACTCCGCCTCGCCGAAACGCTACTGAGCCTTGATAACTCGATCGAACGGCCGATGTGGCATAATCTTCGGCATGAAGCGAAGCGAGATCAAGGCGGTCCTCGAGACGGGCAAGGCGGGCGACGTCGTGACGGTCGCGGGCTGGATCAAGTCGGTGCGGGAGTCGAAGAGCGTGGGCTTCATCCATTTGAATGATGGCTCGACGTTCGACTCCATTCAGGTCCTCGTGCCCGCGGAGTTCGCCGGCCGGGAAAAGATCCTCAAGCAGATCACCGGCGCGTCCTTGGCGGTCTCCGGCAAGCTCATCGCCTCCCAGGGCAAGGGACAGGCTCTCGAGCTCGAGCCTTCCTCCATCGAGATCCTGGGCGAGTGCGACCCCTCCTCCCCCGTGCAGAAGGCCGGCACCTCCTTCGAGTTCCTGCGCGGCGTGGCCCACATGCGCCCGCGCACCAACACCTTCGGGGCCGTTTTCCGCGTGCGCTCGGAGATGGCCTATGCCGTCAATACATTCTTCCATAGCCGCGGCTTCGTGATGTGCCACTCGCCGATCCTGACGACCTCCGACTGCGAGGGCGCGGGCGCGATGTTCCAGGTCTCCACGCTCGACCCCGAGAAGCCGCCCCGCGGGCCCGACGGCAAGATCGACTTCAGCAAGGACTTCTTCGGCGAGAAGTGCGGCCTCACCGTCTCCGGCCAGCTCGAGGCGGAGATCCTCGCGATGTCGCTGTCCAAGGTCTACACCTTCGGACCGACCTTCCGAGCCGAGCTCTCCACCACGCCGCGCCACGCGTCCGAGTTCTGGATGATCGAGCCCGAGGCCGCCTTCGCCGACCTCAAGGACGACATGTCCTTGGCCGAGGACTTCGTCAAGCACCTCATCGAGCACGCGTTCAAGAACTGCGCCCGCGACCTGCAGTTCTTCGACGAGCGCGTGGAGAAGGGCCTGCGCGCCAAGCTCGAGGCCGTCGCCAAGGCCGAGTTCGGCGTCATCGACTATACCGAGGCCATCAAGATCCTCGAGGGCGCCGGCCGCAAGTGGGACCACCCCATCTCCTGGGGCAAGGACCTGCAGACCGAGCACGAGCGCTTCCTGACCGAGGAGTACGCCAAGAAGCCGGTGTTCGTCATCAACTATCCGCGCAGCTTCAAGCCCTTCTACATGTACTGCAACGACGACCAGAAGACGGTCGCCTGCATGGACCTGCTCGTGCCGCGCGTCGGCGAGCTGATCGGCGGCTCCCAGCGCGAGCACCGCCTGGACAAGCTCCTGGAGCGCATGAAGGAGACCGGCATCGACCCCGTCGCCAACTCCTGGTACGCCGACCTGCGCCGCTACGGCACCGTGCCCCACGCCGGCTTCGGCCTGGGCTTCGAGCGCCTGCTGATGTACGTCACCGGCATCGAGAACATCCGCGACGTGCAGCTGTGCCCCCGCGTCCCCGGCAACGCTAAATTCTAGGCGTTA
>JAMPYD010000173.1 GCA_023700845.1 Elusimicrobiota bacterium
CGACACCATCGTCGCGAAGTTCAAGGCCGGGGCCGAGGAGCGCCGGAAGTTCAAGGAGGCCGTGGTCAAGGCGAACAGCTTCCCCGGCATCGCCTTCCTCGAGACGTTCGAGTTCGAGCGCGGCGACCGCGTGCTGCTTCCCGGCATCCGGGTCAACTTCGACACCTACCGCTTCCCGTTCGAGTCCCAGGCCTTCCCGCGCATCTCCTCGCGCTTCGGCTCGCGCTACCATCCCGTCCTGAAGCGCCGCCGCCGCCACGACGGCCTCGACATCCCCAAGCCGTACGGCACGCCGATCTATCCCGCCCGCTCCGGCCGCGTCATCGAGGCGACGTGGAACGACGGCTACGGGCAGGTCGTCGTCATCAAGCACAACAACGGCGAGTCCACGCGCTACGGCCACATGTCGAAGACCATGGTGAAGGTCGGCGACATGGTTCAGCGCGGCAAGACGATGATCGGCCGCGTCGGCTCGACCGGGATCTCGACGGGCCCTCACCTCCACTTCGAGGTGCGCGACCGCAACGGCAAGGCCGTCAACCCGACCTCGAAGATCGGAAAGCGCTGATGAAGCTCGCCCTTCGGGAGTCCGGCGACCCGAAGGGACTCCCCGTCGTCCTGCTTCACGCCTTCCCGATGTCGGGCGCGATGTGGGAGCCGCAGCTCGAAGCCCTCAAGGCTTTCCGCGTCCTGGTTCCCGACCTGCGCGGCTTCGGCGCGTCGCCTCTCGCCGCCCCGTGGCTGATCGAGCACGCCGCCGCCGACGTCCTGGAATCCTTCGAGGGCAAGGCCGCCTTCGTCGGCCTTTCGATGGGCGGCTACGTCGCCCTGCGGATCGCCGCCGCGGCCCCGGAGCGCGTCGCGGGCCTCGTCCTGTGCGACACCCGCGCCGAGCCGGACGCCAACGAGAACAAGCTCAAGCGCGCGGCCGCGATCGATTTCGTGCGCAAGAACGGCGTCGAGCCCTTCCTCGGCCCGTTCCTGAAGGACGCGATCCACGACCAGCGCGCGGCCGCCTTCCTGCACGGGGCGGCGGCGAAATCCTCGCCCGAGGCCGTCATGGCCGCCCTCGCCGCCCTCGCCGCGCGCCCCGACGCCGTTCCGGGGCTCGCGAAGATCACGGCCCCGACGGCCGTGCTCGTCGGGTCCCACGACAAGATCACGCCGCTGCCGCTGTCCGAGGCGATGCGCTCCCGCATCCCCGGGGCGGAGCTTCACATCATCCCCGACGCGGGCCATTTCGCCAACGCGGAGAACCCCGCCGCGTTCAACGAGCGCCTCGTCTCCTTCCTGAAGCGCCTGTGATCCGGCCCTGGCTCGACGCCGCCAGGCGCGCGCCGCTTCCGCTGCAGCTGCTGCTCCTCCTCGCCCTGTCGCGCTACCTGACCCAGGGGCTTTACGCCGGCCTGTTCGCGAACGGCTTCGACTTCAAGGTCATGCACGACGCGGCGGCGGCCGTGGCGGACGGCCGCGGCGCGGCGATCTACGACGCCTTCATCGCCTTCCGGCCCGGCGACGGCTCCCTGTTTTACATGTACCCGCCGCCGGCGGCGCTGCTGCTCGCGCCCTTCGGCCTGCTGGCCTTCACGCCGGCCTTCGTCCTCTTTCAGGTCCTGAGCCACGCTCTGCTGTGGGGCTTCTGGGCGCTGTGGATCCGGCGGTGGCCCGAGCCGGAGCGCCCGGAGAAAGGCCTGGCCGCCCTCGTCGTCGTCCTTCTCTTTTATCCGCTGTACCTGTCCCTGCGCCTCGGGCAGACCGAGCCGCTCATCCTGTTCTGCCTGGCGGCGGGCCTGTACGGCCTGCGCGCGGGACGCCCTTTCGCCGGCGCCCTGTTCCTGGCCGCGGCGGTGTGGCTCAAGCTGTTCCTGGGCCTTCTGCTCGTGCATCTGCTCCTGCGCCGCCGCTACCGCGACCTCGCCTGGTGCGCGTTCTGGCTGGCGGTCCTGTTCGCGGCCGGCGGCCTGGCCGTGCCGTGGGACGCGCAGGCCCGCTACTGGGCCCGCCTGGCGGCGCCTCTGGGCCTCGAGGCGTTCTACGACAACCAGTCGGTCGGCGGCGTCGTCCACCGCTGGCTGACGACGACGCCCTACGCGACGGGCTGGATCGACAGCCCGCGCGCCGCGTCTTTGCTGCAGGGCGCGCTCAGCGCCGTCTTTCTCGCGGGCTACGCGCGCGCCGCGCTGCGCGCGCGCGGCGAGGAGCACGACGGGCGCCTCCTCGCGCTGTGCCTGGTCACGGCGCTGCTCGTCGCTCCGCACGCCGACACCCATCACCAGGCGCTCCTGCTCGCCGCGTTCCTGTCCCTGCCGCTCTCGCTCGGGGCGGCCGCCTTCTACGCCGTCCTCGCGGAATTCGTCCCGGTCGTGGCGGACAAGTTCCTGTCCCTGCCGAGGCTCGCCTGGCTCGCCCACGGGCCGTTCACCCCGGTCCTCTCCCTTCCCTTTTTCGTGCTCGCCGGCTTTTGGCTCTATCTCGCGCGCGGCGTGGAGGCGGAATGCCCGAAGAACGTCTGACCTTGCGCGACCTCGGCTTCGATTTCGGGCCCGATCCCTTCGGAGACAAGGCCCTGATGGCCAAGCTCGACGCGTTCGTCCGCTCGCCCGAGTTCTTCGTGCTCGTCGGCTTCGGCGCCGTGTACGCCGCCTACTGGTTCTGGGTTCACTCCCGGGCCCGCGCCGAGAGCCTCGACGCCGTCGTCATCGCGCGCGGCCGCGAGCGCCAGGCCGCGCAGAGCCGGACCGGCGCCCTGAAGGAGATCAAGAAGCGCGACCAGTATTTCGACGAGGACCTCTTTCTTCACCGGGCCGAGGAGGCCTTCCTTCGCGTCCGGGACGCGCTGGGCCGGGGCGATCTCTCGGCGGCGCGCGCGTTCCTGTCGGACGGCATGTTCGAGCGCCTGCGGCGGGGGGGCGGAGCGCCGTCCGCGGGACCGGTCAAGGTCCTCGAGCGGCGCGCCCTCGGCTACGGCGTCGGCTGGCACTTCGACTCCGTCTCCGTGCGCTTCAAGGTCCTCGAGGGGGAGGAGGCCTTCGAGGAGATCTGGACCTTCCTCCGGCGCCCCGGCGCGGCGACCCTCGCGCGGGGCGGCGCGATCGAGGGCTTCTGCCCGTCGTGCGGCGCGCCCGTGTCGATCGTCGACGCGGTCCGCTGCGCCTCGTGCAAGTCGTGGATCAACTCCGGCGAGCACGACTGGGTCGCCGTCGAGAGCACCGCGCCGTGGGAGTGGCGCTTCGCCGACCCCCGGCGCGACGTCACCGCCTGGGCGCCGATGCGCGAGCACGACCCGGACCTGAGCCTCGAGTCCCTCGAGGACCGCGCCGCGGTCGTGTTCTGGCGCTGGATCGACGCCCGCCGCCGGCGCGACCGCGCCCCGCTGCGCGGCGTCGCGACGACGGAGTTCGTCTCGGCGCTCGCGCTCGAGGCTCCGTTCGAGGGCGGCGCCCTGCTCGGGGCCGCCGAGACCGTCGCCTTCGAGCAGGGCGAGGAGATGGACGCGGCCCACGTCCAGGTCCGCTGGGAGCACGGCGGCGAGCGCCGGACCGACACGATGATCTTCCGCCGCCGCGCCGGGGCGCTCAGCGACCGGAAGGCCGGGCTCAGCGCGACGCGCTGCCCCGGCTGCGGGGCGGCCCCCGAGCAGGCCGACGCGGAGAAGTGCGCGTACTGCGCGCTCCCGTTCAACGACGGCAGCCGCAGCTGGGTTCTGTCCGAGATCGCTCCGTTCGGGACGTGGTCCCGGCCCGAGGAGGCGCCGGGGTCGAGCGTGCTCCCGGGGATCGAGGGCGGCGAGGACGTCGCGCCGGCCGACGCGGTCGCCGCGATGGCGGCCTGCCTCGCCGTCGACGGCGCCCTGCACTACCGCGAGCTCGCGTATCTCGACAAGTACGCCGAGCGCCGGGGCATGACCTCGGCGCAGGTCGAGAAGATCGTCGAGGAGGCGCGCGCCGGGCGCCTGCCGTACGCCGCCCCGTTCGGCGCGGACCGCTCGCTGCTGTCCGGCCTCATCCGCATGTCCCTGGCCGACGGCTACATCGAGGATTCGGAGCGCGCCCTGCTCGCCATGGCGGCGCGCCGCGCGGGCGTGCACGAGATGGAATTGAAGGAGATGATCCGCCGGGAGCGCGCGGCGCTCGCGGCTCGCGCGCGCGAGCTGCTCGCGCGCCTCTCCTGAGGCCCGCGCGATTGTTTATACTCTCCGCATGAAATTCCTCGGGAAGTTCTCGGCTCACGCCTACGCCGCGCTGCGCTTCATGTCCGGCTGGATGTTCGCCTTCCACGGCGCGCAGAAGCTGTTCGGGATCCTGGCGCCGGCGCAGATGCCCCCGCTGACGATCGGCTCCCAGATGTGGTTCGGCGGCATGATCGAGTTCTTCGGGGGCCTGATGATCGCCGCCGGCTTCCAGACCCGCTGGGCGGCCTTTATCTGCAGCGGCACCATGGCCGTCGCCTATGCGCAATTCCACTGGAAATTTAAGTTTAATTCCGCATTCTTCCCGGCCGTGAACCAGGGCGAGATGGCGGTGCTTTACTGCTTTATTTTCCTCCTGATCGCCTGCCAGGGCGGAGGAAAATTCGCCCTGAGCCGCGATTAATTTGCTATACTGATCGAATCATGAAGAAGAACCTGCACCCCCTCTACCGCACCGTCGTGTTCCAGGACGTCTCGGCCAACAAGGGCTTCCTGACCCGCTCGGCCGTCATCGCCAAGGACACCGTCGTCTGGGAAGACGGCAAGACCTACCCGATGGTCAAGCTCGACATCTCCGCTCTCTCTCACCCGTTCTACACGGGCCAGCAGAAGGTCATGGACACCGCCGGCCGCATCGACCGCTTCAAGAAGCGCTTCGTCGCGTCCGAAGGCAAGACCGTCGGCCGCAAGGTCGCCAAGACCCAGGCCAAGCGCCTCGTCCACGTCGGCCATACGGCCAAGCGCGAGAAGGTTCTCTCGACCGCCGTGAAGAAGGAAGACAAGGACGCGAAGAAGGCCGCCGGACCGAAGAAGGAAAAGCCCGCCAAGAAGGACTAGCGGTCTCGCTCCGAAACGGACCCCGGCCAGAAATGGCCGGGGTTCGCTTTTTTTATCGCGCCGCAGAGACGCTGAAAAACCATGGACCCGAAAATAGCCAAGCTGGACAACGACTACCGCGAGCTCGAAGGCAAGCTCGCGTCGGGAGCCCTGTCGGCCGCCGAGATGAAGGAGCTGGCCGTGCGCCACTCCCAGCTCGCGCCGATGATGGCCAAGGTGCGCGAGCTGCTGCGCGTCGAGGGCGAGCTCGAGGGCCTCAAGGCGATGGAGGCCGACCCGGACATGAAGGCCATGGC
>JAMPYD010000174.1 GCA_023700845.1 Elusimicrobiota bacterium
CTACAAATAAGCATAGCCCGATTCCCAGGAAAATCAAGAGCCTCTTTCCTATTGCTTCGCGGAAACGATGCCTCTCAATGACCAACGCCCCGAGGAATGTAGTCATACCAAGGCCAAAGAAAAGAGCAAGGAACACGAGATTCTCACCCTCCCGATGATTGAGCGAAATGTCCAGTGGGGCAAATGCGACGAGCAAGATTCCAATTTCCCTCATACCATCTTCCAATCTTTCCTCAATTGGCTTCATTCTCTCTCCTGTCGTTCGAAACTGATTATTTGACTAACACAACGCTCTGCCGCGCGCGCTATCGGAACTCTATGATGAAAGCGCGCGGCGGCAGAAGCGTTTAGTTCGGTATCACTTGAAGCCTGGCTATTGCCCCGATCCGCTAAGACTATAGTTGGTTACAACTCCATTCGATAACGTAACCAATAAATTTTTCGAATTGGACCCAGCAACGCCAATGTAATAATACTGCAAGGTTTCCGTACCGTTTCCTGTTGTCTGTCTGGCATAGGGTTTTCCAAACCAGTCCAATATTTCTTGTCTCGTCGTTTTGTTATTTTCAATACGTGACGTGTTTGACGTGTCAAAATTCCTGCCAAAAGTAAGGCACCCTCCGGCAAGGAATGTCAAGCTAAGCAACGCGTAACAGATAATTCTATTCATGCATCCTCCACACTTCTGTTTTATTTCCAGCCAATCGATTTATCTGGACTGAAATTGAAGCAATCTCATTCCGAACTATGTCCTTAAACAGTATTCGGTTGGTCAGCCTAACAAGGTGCCCCTAATAGTCAGTATCGTCGGATTGTAGTTACAAAACGCGGGCTACACTATGCCTTTGGCTCTATTTGAAGACCCTGCAACCGCCGCAGGGCCCAACCGACCCCTATTCAGGAAACGTGAGGACCAGCTTCCCGACCGTGTCGCCCTTCTCGAGCGCCCTGTGCGCGTCGGCCACGCGCTCGACCGTGAACTCCGTCACCGGCCCCTTCTTGATCAGCCCCTTCGCCATCCACCCCGCGATCGCATCAAACCCGTCCTTCGCGAGCTCCGCCCTGTCCGTCAGGAACACGACATTGAACCCCAACACCGCGCGATTGGTGGCCGTCATTTCAAGGGGGGAAAAGCGCGGAACGCGAAGCCAGTTCCACGCCAAGGACAGCAGCGACGGCCGCCCGCCCCGAGGAAACATCTCCGCGAACCCGTAAATCACGAGCCGTCCGCCCAGCCTGAGTCTTTTAAACCCCGGACGCGGCGTCGTCACGCCGTTGGCGTCGAAGACCGCGTCGAACCCGTCGGGAGCCGCCGCATCGATGTCTTTCCAGAGAGAGGGCCCGCGCACGACGACGATATCCGCCCCAAATTCCTTGGCCACGGCGACCTTGGAGGAGGACCCCACGACCGCGACGGTCGTGCACCCCGCGATCTTCGCCTGCTGGAGGAGCGCGACGCCCACGCCTCCGGCCGCCGAGTGGATGAGCAGGACCTCGCCCGAGCGGACCTTCGCGACCTGGAACAAGGCGTGATACGCCGTGAAGTGGACGGCGGGAATGCCCGCGCAGTCGGCGAAGGACCAGTCCGGAGGCATCGGCCTAAGCCGCCCCGACGTCGCGACTTGCACCGAGGAGTAGCCCCCGAAGCGGGTGAAGCCGAACACCCGGTCGCCGACCTTGTATCCACCGCCTGCGCTGTCCACGACGCCCGCGAACTCGAAGCCGGGAGTGAGCGGATAGAGCCCCTTGGCCGCCTCATACCAGCCCTCGCGCACGATCGTGTCGGCGTAGTTGATGCCCGCGGCGCGCACCCGAACGCGCACCTGCCCGGGAAGGGGGACCGGGTCGTTTTCCTCGACGAGGGAGAGCGCGTCGTGCCCGCCGGGACGGCGTACGACCACTCTCTTCATGGACCGGCATTTAAATATATAATCACCGCATGGGACAACAGGCAGGAATGAAGGAAATCCTCATCGCCGGCGGACCCGTTCTGGTCTTCATGATTCTCTTGTCGATCTACTGCGTCGCCCTCATTTGGGAACGTTATAAGTTCTTCAAGCGTCAAACCGGCGGCTCCATGGAATTTCTTGCAAAGGTGCGCGCCGCCGCCGACGCCGGCAAGCTGCCGGACGCCGCCGCGCTGGCGAAGAACCACAAAGGCCTCGCGTCCGGCGTCGTCATGGCGACGTTGAGCGGCCCCACGAACCGGGATGAGCGAAGGCGCGCCGCGGAGCGGGCGTCGGGCCGCGCCGTCGCCGAGCTCGAGAGCGGTATCGCGACTTTGGGAACGATCGCGTCGGTGGCGCCGTTCATCGGCCTGTTCGGCACGGTGCTCGGCGTCATGAGGGCGTTCAAGGACCTGGCCAGCGCGGCCGGGGCGGGGCCCGGGCTCGTCGCCGTCGGGATTTCCGAGGCGCTGATCTGCACGGCGGCGGGTCTGCTCGTCGCGATTCCGGCCGTGGCCGCGTTCAATCACTTTAACCAAAAGATCTCCCGGTTCGAAAGCGAATTGCGGTGGATGATCGACGAGGTGCTGGACGGCCTCGCCGAGAGGGCGCACCGCTAGATGCACGTCGAAACGGGCGGGAGCAAGCGCCGCCGCGTGTTCGCGGAGATGAACCTGGTGCCGCTCATCGACGTGTCGCTGATCCTGGTGATTATTTTCATGGTGCTCACGCCGATTCTGGTGAACCATCAGCTGACGGTCAAGCTCCCCAAGGCCGCGTCCGGAGCGCCCGCGTCGAGCGACTCAGCCGTGACGATCCAGATCAGCAGGACCGGCGCGATCACGATCGAGGGCGTGGCCGTGAAGTGGGAGAAGGTCGAGCGCGAGATGACCTTGAGGCTGTCCAAGGCGTCGGGCAAGACCGTGCTCGTGCAGGCGGACCGGCTGACGCCGGTGGAGAAGGTGGTGACGGTGCTCGACTTCGCGAAGAAGCTCGGCGTCGGCAAGCTGGGCATCGGAGTCACCCCGGAAGGCCAATGACCGGCGCGCTGAAGCCGTACCTCGCGCGGTCGACGGGCGTGCACGCGGCTTTGCTCTTAGCCGCCGCGTTCTACGCGCCGACGGCGCTGAAGAAGGCCGACAAGGTGTACATGATCGATTTCGTCGGCGGGCCCGCCGTGCTCCAGTCGGCGGGGCCGGCCGCGCAGGCCAAGGCCGAGCCGGAGGCCGCGCCCGCGCGGCCCACCCAGCAAGCGACGGACCCGGACTCGTTCGCGACGAAGAAGAACCGGGCCGTGGCCCTGCCGCGGCCGAGCCTGCTCCAGGGGTGGAGCGACCGCAAGGCGCCGCCCCGGCCGTCGCTGGCGGCGGGAGGAGAGACGTCGATGAGCCAGGCGGCGGGGCCCGCGGGGGGGATGCCCGGGGACGCCGCGGGGATCGCGACCGACCTGCCCAATTTTCCGTATCCGTGGTACATCACCCAGGTGAGGCAGATGCTGTGGACGGCGTGGCGCAAGCGCATGCCGGCGGCGTCGGGCGAGGGAACGGTCGTGTTCTCGATCGTGCGCAACGGGGCGTTCGTGGACCTGAGGATGGAGTCGAGCTCGGGCGACGCGGCGTTCGACGAGGCGGCGGTGGAGGCGGTGCAGGCCGCGGCGCCGTTCCCGGCCCTGCCCTCGGATTTCGGCGAGCCGTTTCTGAAAATTCACCTGTCTCTGAAATCGGAGGCCTCGTGGCGCTGATCCGATCGTTGCTGTTCGGCATGCTGGCGTACGGCGGCGTCATGGTCTGCTTCCCGGATTGGAAGGGGCAGATCTACCACGTGCTGGTGCTGTCCGCGGTGGCCGGCGGGGCGGTCGGGGTGTGGTTCTTCTCGCGGGTGCTGGATTTCAGCAACTTCGCGGGGAAGCTCGCCCTCGAGCTCGGCTTCGCCGTCGCGGTCGCGCTGTTCGCCGGCTACACGATGCCGCAGAAGTCGGGCAAGCCGCCGTTCGCGCAGTGGGCGGACGGGGCGAGGCCCACGCGCGACACCGCGCGGCGGGGCTTCGACCGGCTGGGCGTCAACCCCAACGGCCCGGTCGCCTCTCGCGTCGTCGACCTGTTCCCGAAGCGCTGAGCCGCGCGTCAGCGCGAAGGATGCTTGCGGACGGAGCGCTTGACGGGGGCCTTCTCCCGCAAGGTGATCACGAAGCCGACGCTGCGGCGGCGGCGCAGCGCGTGCCACGCGTCGAACTGCCCGCGCGTCAGACGGCCCTCGCGAAGCGCGGCGAGGATCTCCCGCCCGTCCACGGCTCGCTGCCGATTGGCTTCCTCGATCTTGCGTGTCATAATCGCCTCCCCTGCCGGTGCGTCTCTCCCGACTGCAAATCCACCCAGAAGCGGCTGCCCCGCTCCGGCGCCGCCTCGACGCCGGCGGCCCCGCCCATGCGCTCCGCGGCCCGACGCACGATGGCCAGGCCGATGCCGGTGCCCGGGACCTCGTCGCTGCGGTGAAGGCGCTGGAACACGTCGAATATCTTTTCCCGGTACGCGGGGCGGATGCCGATCCCGTTGTCCTCGACCCAGAGCCGCACCGTGTCGCCGCGCGTCTCGCCGCGGACCCGGATGCGGGGGTAAAGGCACAGCGGCGTGAACTTGAGCGCGTTGGAGAGGAGGTTCTCGAGGATCTGCGCCAGGGCGTCGGGCTGCGCCAGCACGGCGGGGAGAGGAACCTCGACGTCGAGGACCGTCCCGCGGGCCTCGAGGTCCTTCTCCAATCCGGCGAGCACGCGCTCCAGGACGACGGAGGGCTCCACCCGCCTCAGGCCCATCTCGTCGAGCGTCAGGCGGCTGTAGACGAGGAGGTCGGAGATCAGCGCGTCCATGCGCCGGGTCGCCGCCATGATGCGGCGGGCGTACGGCTTGGACGCGGCGTCGGAGCCGCTGAGCAGGAACTCGCTGTAGCCGTGGATGTGGCGCAGGGGGGCGCGCAGGTCGTGCGCGATCGAGTAGGCGAAGGCGTGGATGTCCCGCTCCAGCCGCTCGTTGGCCAGCCTCTCCGCCTTCGCGGAATGGCGGCGAGCCCCCTTCTCCCGCGCGGGCAGGACGGGTCGGGGCGCGGGCTTGGCGATGGACCTCACGGGGGGATTGTAGGAAGCGGGCCTCCCGGAGTCTGCTGAGGACGTGTAAACATAAAACGACGAATCCCCGCATGTGCTAGAATTGAGCCGTCGACGACCCTTTCTGGAGAGGTGGGTGAGCGGCTGAAACCGACGGTTTGCTAAACCGTTGTACGGCGTAAAGCTGTACCGAGGGTTCGAATCCCTCCCTCTCCGATGCTTACCGTGACGGCCGGATCTCTTCTCGAGGTCCGGCCGTCCTTTTTCCGGGCTC
>JAMPYD010000175.1 GCA_023700845.1 Elusimicrobiota bacterium
ACTCCAACGGGAATGGACGGCTAGGAGTTATGCAACAACGGGATGCCAGGCACCGCCTCTAAAAAGGAGGCGGGAAGGGGCGGGGGTAGGAGGGGACGGTCTCCCATTTCGAGCGGTCGAGAGGCGCGCGCAGGAAGTAGTCCATGACGCCGCCGACGGGCTCGCGGCCGAACTTGCGGCTCGACGGGATCTGCGGCAGGCGCACGAACAGGATCGCGAGGAGGTCTTCGCGGATCATGTTCTCGAGCGGCGAGTACTCACGTCCGCTGGGCTCGGCCCCGAAGGCGCCGGCCATGGTCAGGAGGTCGCCGCCGACCGCGTTGAACGACGCCCGGGGGAAGCTGCGCGTCGGCTCCTGGCGCAGCGACTGGTAGATCTGCTCGCCGGCCTCCGGATCCTTCAGCCCCACGGCCTTGGAGATCATCTTGGCGATGACCGTCGGGGTCTTGCCGGTCTCGGGGAACTTCCAGCCCTGCTCGCGGACCGGATCGGCGATCAGCGCGGTGCAGTTCTTGCGCGTCTTGTCGTACTTGAGCTCCTGCGAGTAGTACTTCGCGTACTGGGCCGCGAACGTCTCCTGGAATTGCGCGGGGACGCGGGCGTCCTTCATCACCATGACCAGGACGAAGGACGGCCGGTACCAGCTCTGGCCGCTGTTCAGGTCGGTCATGTACTTGTCCATCGGCACCATGCTCGCGATGATCCCCTTCTCGCTGTAGGTGTTCATGTCGTAGAAGTTGTTGAAGATCCAATCCGCCATGCTCCCGCCGGGGCCGTAGCGGCCGGTGAAGAGGCTGGCGTGGCCGGCCTGAGCCTCGTCGTCGTCGCCCTGAGCGCCGTTGAGCATGAAGCCCATGACGGGCAGCCCCTCCCAGGCGCGGCCCGCGCCGGGCTTCTCCCAGAGGAGCAAGGTCTGGAACGGCTTCTTGGCGCCGCCCTTGTCCGCGGCGACGAGGGCGTCGATGTCGGCCGCGTTCTTCACGTCGGCTTCCTTCAGATTCGAGGCGTCGATGCGGTAATCCTCGGGCCAGATCGTGCGCGCGACCAGGACCTTCACTCCGTCCTTCTCGATCAGCTCGCCGCGCACGCGCACGGTGCGGCCGCGCATGTAGGCCAGGCTCGAGGCGTCGTAGTAGGAGCGGTTCGATTCGATCTTCTCCGCGAGCGCGAACGGCACGACCGTGCCGTCCCGGAGCCTCGCGGTGAGCCCGTCCGCCGACAAGGTCACGCCCTCGTGCATCTCGCGCGAGCCGATCCAGACCAGGCCCGCGGGGCCCGCCTTGGGGTAGGCGAGCGCGTCGTCCATGAAGTACCACTTGCCCTCGACGGGGCCGTTGCAGGCGACGCAGCGGCCGGTGGACAGCTCGAAATCCGCCTCGGGGTAAAGGCCGAGGAAGCCGCTCGTGAGGCGGCGTACGGACTCCGCCGGGGCCGAGGTCGGAGCGGGGGCCTCCGCGGCGACGGGGACGAAAACGGGCGGAACGGGCCGGGGCGCGAGGACGGGGGACGCGCGGCCGGGGCCCGCGTGGACCGGAGCGGCGACCCCCGCGCCGAACAGGCGCGAGCCGTCGAAGACCGCGTCGGGGGCGGCGGCGGCTCCCGACGCCAAGGCGAGGATCAGCGCGACGAGCCCGGTCATTTTCTTCACCTGATAATTATAACCGACGCCGGGCCGGATTCATCCGAAAGTTACCTTTCCTCCATGGCCATCCGCCCCGCCCTCGGCTACCTTGTACATGAGGGCGGAGGGCTCCATATGAGAAGACATACGCCGGACACGTTCGACACGGCCGTGCAGAAGGGGAACATCTGGCTCAAGGACATCGAGCGGGCCGGAAAGCTTCGCAGCCGGTTCCAGGCCTACGCCGTTTTGCGCTCCGTGCTCCACGCCCTGCGCGACTGCCTTCCCGCCGCCGAGGCCGTCAAATTCTCCGCGCAGATGCCCCTCATGGTGAAGGGCGTGTTCTTCGACGGCTGGAAGGTGTCGCCGAAGCCGGCGCGCATGACCCGCGACGAGTTCAACGCCTGCATCCGACGCGGGCTCAAGGAGGCGAGCGGCGTCGAGCCCGCGGTCGCGCTGAAGGCCGTCCTCTCCGCGCTGTGCATCCACGTCAGCCCGGCGGTCCTCGACACGATCGAGCCCGTCCTGCCGCGCGAGGTCCACGCCATGGTGAGCACGGCGCTGACCGAGATCCACGCGGAGCAGACGGACGCGCTGGCGGTCGCCCCCAACGACATCCAGTCCCCGGACCTCGGGGGGCCGTTCGGCGAATAGGCCCCCATGGACTTCCTTCGCGCGAATTGATAAATTCGGCGCATGGCCAAGAAAGTCCTCGTTATCGACGATGAACCCGAGATGCTCGCGCTGGTGAAATACACGCTCGAGCACGGGGGCTTCGAGGTGCACACCTGCGACAACGGCCGCCACGCCTGGGACGAGATCGCCAAGGTCAAGCCCGACGTGCTCGTCCTCGACGTGATGCTTCCCGGCATCGACGGCTACTCGCTGCAGCTGAAGATCGCGGCCGAGCCCACGACGAAGGACCTTCCGATCGTCGTCCTGACGGCTCTGGAGCCGTCGAAGACCCTTTTCCAGAAGTTCCCGCAGGTCGTGGGCTTCATGACCAAGCCTTTCAAGACGGAAGAGCTCCTGAAGACGGTCCAGGACGCCTCCGCGAAAGTCGCGGGGTGAGGATGATCCCATGGCTGAAGAACCCGCCTTTGACGCGATCGTCGTAGGAGCCGGACCGGCGGGCCTCTCCGCCGCCATCGTGATGGCCCGCGCGGGCCTGAAGGTCGTCGTCCTCGAACGCGGCGAGTACCCCGGCGCCAAGAACGTGCAGGGCGCGGTGCTGTACTCGAAGATGCTCCACGAGATCGTCCCCGAGTTCTGGAAGGCCGCCGACGCCCCGGTCGAGCGCCCGATCGTCGAGCAGAAGACCTGCATCACGACCGAGGACTCCTTCGTCACCGTCGGCTACCGCTCGAAGAAGTTCCTCGAGGGCATCCCGAACTGCTACACGATCATCCGCACCCAGTTCGACCAGTGGTACGCGAAGCAGGCCGAGGCGGCAGGGGCCGAGGTGTACTGCGGCATGATGGTCGCCGACGTCCTCAAGGACGCCTCCGGCAAGATCACCGGCATCAAGACCTCCGACGGCGACGAGCTCACCGCCAACGTCGTCATCGCCTGCGACGGCGTCAACTCGATCATCGCGCAGAAGGCCGGCTTCATCGACGAGCTCAAGTCCTCGGAAGTCGCGCTCGGCGCCAAGGAGGTCATCGGCCTCGCGCCCGGCGTCATCGAGGACCGCTTCCAGCTCAACCCCGGCGAGGGGGCCACGATGGAGATGTTCGGCTCGGTCTCCTTGGGCATGCTCGGCTACGCCTTCCTGTACACGAACAAGGAGTCCCTCGCGCTCGGCGTCGGCTGCAAGCTGTCCGACTACCAGCGCACGGGCCTGCGCCCGTCCGACCATCTCGAGCACGTGAAGGCTCACCCGTTGGTCAAGAAGCTGATCTCCGGCGGCAAGCTGCTCGAGTACTCCGCGCACCTGATCCCCGAGGGCGGCTACAAGTCGATGCCCCCGCTCGCCGCCGACGGGTTCCTCGTCGCGGGCGACGCGGCGCAGATGACGAACCCCGCCTACCGCGAGGGCTCCAACCTCGCGATGACCGCCGGCAAGCTCGCGGCGGAGACCGTCATCGAGGCCAAGAAGAAGGGCGACTACACGAAGGCGACGTTGTCCGCCTACGTCGACAAGCTCAACGCGTCCTACGTCCTGCCCGACATGGAGGACATCCAGGACCTCGAGGAGCACGTCGAGAACTCCCCGGGCTTCCTCGAGTTCTACCCGAAGCTCGCCTGCGAGCTGGCCCAGCTGCGCTTCTCGGCCGACGGCGTGCCCAAGCGCACGCATCTGAAGACGGCCCTCGGGATGATCCGCGAGCGCGGCTTCGTGCGCGTGGCGAAGGACCTGTTCCCTCTGCGGAAGGTGGCGATCTGATGGACATCAAAGACATCAAGGTGGAGACGGGCGTCGAGGCCAAGCTCGGCACGCTCGAGTGGAAGAAGCAGCCTGAGGCCAACATCCTCCTGAAGAACTCCGGCGCGGACTCGCCGTGCGTGACGAAGTGCTCGGCCAAGACCTGCACGACCGTCTGCCCCGCCAAGGTGTACGAGTGGGAGGCCGCCCACAACAAGGTCATCGTCAACTACGAGAACTGCATCGAGTGCGGCGCCTGCCGCATGCTCTGCCCGTTCGACAACATCGTCTGCGAGTGGCCCGGCGGCGGCCAGGGCGTCAAGTACAAGTACGGCTGATCCGCGCCGCTAGGCGCTAGTGATTGCCGTGATGGCCGGTGTGGTTGCTGTGGCCGTGCTTCCGGCGCTTGCGCGCGTGATGCTCGTGCCGCGCCATCAGGAAGCAGACGCCCAGGATCGCGGCGATGACGAGGATGAGGAGCACGGCGGTGAGCACCGGCTGGTGGGACTTCGTCATCATCGGGATCGTGATCGGGTTCATGGTCAGAAGGAGTAGTTGATGTCCATGAACACCGCCAGGCCGTCGCGGCCCACGCCGAAGTCGATGGAGCCGACGACCTGGGGCTTGGCGACCGCGCGGACCGCGGCGCCGACGACCGGGCGCGCGTAGCGGGCGGCGGCGCGCTCGGGGTTGTCGAACACCGAGCCCATGCCGACGAAGGGGGCGAGCTGGAGCTCGGTGGTCACGCCGGCGGTCTTCGCCTCGTAGACCTTGAAGCGCTGCTCGAGGTTGACCGCCGCCATGCCGCGGTCGATGTAGCGGCCGTCGCCGTAGGCGCGCAGGCTGTACTTGCCGCCGAGGCGGGACTGCAGCCAGAAGGGGGGCGTCGGGCCCAGCACCTGCTCGTACTTGGCCTGGACCGCGAAGACCTTGTCCTTGTCGGACTCCCAGGGGCGGAACCAGCGCGCGTCGAGGCCGTAGCGGCTGTAGTCGAACTGGCTTTCGAAGCCCCGGATCGAGTACTCGGCGAACGTCTTGACCAGGACGCCGCGGCTCGTCGTGACGCCGTGGTCGCGGGTGTCGTAGTCGAGGCTGAAGCGGTTCTCGTTCGTCTGCTGGAAGCGCCGGGAGATCTGGCCGGGGTACGTGAGGGCGAAATTGGGCAGGTTCGGCAGCGAGCCTTCGGTGAAGCGCCCGGACTGGAAGTGCTTGGAGTAGCGGACGCGCCAGGGCGAGCCGTGGTTGACCGGCATGCCGACGCCGACCCGGTACTGCATGTACTCCTCGCGGTAGTTCGACTCGCCGGTCTTGGGGGAATCGGGGCCGAA
>JAMPYD010000176.1 GCA_023700845.1 Elusimicrobiota bacterium
CGAGCCCGCCCCGCCGCCGCCCGCCCCCGCTCCGGCGGAGGAGAGCGCGCCGCCGGCGTAGCCGCGGCCGCGCGCCGTGATCGTCGAGCCGCCGGCCAAGGTGAACGAGCCCGAGGCGTAGAAGCGCAGGAAGGGCGCCGCCGCCGCGGAGACGGGATCGACGGTGAAGGCGACGCTCGTTCCCCTGAGCAAGGTGATGTCGACCGCCGAGACGCCCGCGGCCGTCGACACCTGCAGCGCCGCGCCGTCGCGCAGCAGGAGGCTCCCGCCGACGGCGAGGCCGGTCGAGAGCTGAAGCACGGCCGCGGGGGTCACGCCCGCCTCGCCCAAGGTCAGCGACGCGACGCCGAGCGCCGGGTCCGTCGAGTACGCGACGACCGTGCCGGAGGGGATCGTCACCGCGTCGAGCGCGCCGGGCACCGCCGCCGGCGACCAGTTGGCCGCGACGTTCCAGTCTCCCGAGGCCCCGCCGGTCCAGGTGGCCGCCGCCGCCCGCGCCGGGCCCGCGGCGAGCAGCAGCGCGCAGACGGCGAGGAGCGGGAGCCTCACCAGTCCCACCGGAAGCCCGCGAGCGCGCTCGTGGCCTCGTACGCGTAGCGATAATAGCGCTCGAAGCGCTGGTTCGACGAGGCGCTCGCGCGCTCGAGCGTGAAGACCAGGCTGAAGCGCTTGACGATCGGATACGTCAAGGTCCCCGCGACGGTCCACTCCGTCGTCGTCAGCGGCCCGCCGCTGTACGCCCCCGACGCGTCCTGCGCCCGGCGGCCCGTGTACGCCCGCCGCCGCCAGCCGACCGCCAGATCCACGCTCACCGGCGCGCGGTCCGGCCCGACGAGGAGCTTCACGGCGGGCGTGAGCGAGTACTCCCGGTAGTCGTAGAACTTCGGCAGGAACTTGCCGCGCGTGGCGTCGTAGCCGTTCTGGTTGGAGGACAGCACCCCCGCGCCGAACGTCAGCGAGCCCAGCGCGCGGAGGTCGGCGTTCCACTCGTGCGGCATGCGCGCGGCGAGCGAGATCGAGGTCAGGAAATCCTCGCGGCCGACCGCGTCGAACTGGCCGCCCTCGTTGACGACCTTCTGGCTGCCGTAGCGCGACCACACCGTGGACATCCCGGCGTCGAGGCGCACGCGCTCCCCGGCGGGCATGTCGAACGCCGCCCCGAGGCGCGCGCCGCTGCGGTCGAGGACCATGTCGCCGACCAGCTCGCGCGCCAGCGGCCGCCCCTCGAACTGCAGCGCCGCCTGCGACTCCAGGCTCGTGTAGTTCGGGTAAGTCGCGTCGAACCAGTCGAGCGACGCCCGCAGCGAATGCGGCTCGCGCGTGAGGAACTCCGCCTCGCCCCCGATCGTCCACAGGCGCTCGTCGAACAGCCCGCCGCCCCAGGACTCGTCGAACGTCTCCCTCAGGAACGACAGCTTGTACGACAGCCCGGGCTTCAGGCGCCACCGCGACGCGGGATCGGCCCAGACCGCCCGGAACGCGGCCTTGTGCTCCATGCGCTCCTGCGCCGGCGTCGCCGTCCCCAGCACGTCCGTCACGCGCCGCGTGCCCTCGTACGACGAGCGCGCGGACGGCAGGAAGGACCACTTCTCGTCCCACTTGATCGCGGGCGCGAACACCGCGTCGGCGTTCCCCGACAGCGAGCCCTTCTCTCCCCGGAAGAAGTGCACGCCGCCGAGCGCCTGCACCCCGAAGATGGGCGTCCACTCGAGCGCCCCCGCCGGAGAGGCCAGCAGCGCCAGCAGGAGAAGGGCCCTCACGGCACCTGCCTCGTCGCGGCCGGCGCGTTCGAGGGCATGACGATCCGGATCGTCCGCCCTCCGAACGTCGTCCGGTCCTCGACCGTCCGGTCGGGCGCGCCGAAGCCCGCGCGCGGCCCCACGCCGCCGCCGAACTCGAGCGCCAGCGTCTCGCGCGTGATCGTGACCCCGTCCCCGTACGACTCGCGCCTCACGCTGCGCGCCGACGACGCGTCCGGGAAGGTCGTATTGATCACGACGACCGGCAGCGCCGCGCCGAGCGCCGCCCCGGTCAGGGGGTCGTTGACCGTGCTCGCCGCCGCGTCCGCGTACGTCTGCAGGTTCACCCCGGTGAAGCCGCGCTTGAGCACGCCGTTCGCGTACAGGCCGAAGCGGTCGAACACGGTCCGAAACGCAGTCCCGCCCCCGGCGACGTCGTCGAGGGGATCGGCGTTGCCGTTGACGTCCACCTGATGCCCGCCCGAGCCCCGCTCCGCCAGCGAGTCCGGGCCGTGGGCGCGCGTCGCGGTGAAATCGGTCACGGTCCAGGGCGTCGCCGACGCCGAGCCCGTCAGGCCGGCGAACACCGCCTCCAGGTCGCGCGGCAGGGCCCGGTCGAAGGTGCCGTCCCAGGAGTAGTACGACAGCCCGTCCTCGCGCCCGTTCATCACGACGAGCGCCAGGCGCGACGCCGAGGGCCGCACGACGTACTCCTCGACGCGCACGCGCCGCCCGTCGGCGTCCGTCAGCACGCGCCCGAGCTCGCGCTCCGACCGGCGCGTCTCGCGCGAAACGGCGGCGAAATCGGCGTCGCGCCCGAGCTCGAAGCCGAGCTCCCGCCGCATCGAGGCCATGAAATCCGTCTTGCGCGCCTGCACCGGCGTCGGCGCGGCCGTCGGCTCGTGCACGCCGGCGAGGTCCACCTCGACGCGCTGTCCCTCCCGCAGCATCAGCGACGCCCCGCGGTTGTCCTCCACGCCGGCCACGCCCTCGACGACCTCGACGGTGGCGCTCCCTCCGCCGGCGACGGTGACGCGCACCAGGACGCGGACGTCGCGCGCGCGCACGACGCAGGTCGGCGTGCGGATCGACACCGCCCGTCCCCCGGCGGCGGACGCGATCAGGCGCACCGTGCCGAACAGGGCGTGGATGTTCGTGTGCCCCGGCCCGTCCACCTCGATGGACGCGTGGGCGTTGCCCTCCGCGGTCAGGATCGACCCGGCGGCCAGCTCGACGCGCGCCTTGGCGTTGAACCCCGTGCGCAGGCCGTCCCCTTCGCCGAGCGGACGCGGCAGCTTCCCGGCGGGCCGCCAGCTGTCGGAGCCGGCGGAGCGGACCTGGACGAGGCCCGTCGCCTCGCGCAAGACGGCGGCGCGAGCGGAGCCTGCGGCGGCGCAGAGCAGCGCCGCCAACGCAAAAACCCTGACCGGGGGCATTCCTAATAGTCTAGCCCCGGCCCCCCCTCAACGGGCTTCGGTTTTGTTACAGGGTTCGACCGTGTTTTACGGCCGAATTTTGGCCACGAGGACCGTCCAGCCGGTCTTTTCGAGAGTCCCGACGTACTTCTCGATGAACTCCCAGGCGGCGGCCTCGTCCTTCAGCGTCTCGACCTCGTGATAATAGACCGCGTGGCCCTTCCTCCAGTGGGCGATCTCCGTCGGAGGCCGGTCGCAGTCGGCCCGCATCACGTCCTTCAGGGCCCGGCTGGCCATGAAAACGTAGTACTCCCGAAGCGTGTCGTTGGAGGCCTCGAAGACGGTCACCGGTAAATTGTATGCCGAAATCGCCACTATGACAATGGTCATAGTGGCTGTCCGCGCTACCGATGGATCGCCGGCTTCTCCCTCTGCACGGGCCGCGGCTCGGCCGGCTCCTGCCTCCTGACCGGCTCGTCGTCCTGGAACCCGGGCTGCGGCTCCTCCCTGACCTTCCGCAGCTCGGCGTAGCCCTTGCCGATGGCGACGGCGGCCAGCGCGGCGCCGAAGATGATCAGCAGCAGCCAGGAGGCGGCCATCAGCGACCCGACGGCCGAGCCCATCACCATCATCATGGCGTCCGGGGCGGGCATGGGCGGGGCGTCCGGCGAGCGGTCGAAGCGGCCGACGGCGGGCAGGCCGCCCGCGAACGAGGCGACGAACAGGGCGAACTTGACGTAGCGGGTCCAGTGCGGGCCGAGCTCCGAGGGCATCAGCCGAAAGAGCATTTGGTCGATCGACGAGGAGAAGGCCGCGATGACTCCGACGGAAACGGCGGCGGCGGCGGAGTAGGAGAGCAGAAGAGCGATCATGTCCATGAGTGCCTCCGTGCTTTAGGCATATTATGGCGGGCGGGGAGGCGCGGGCGCGACCAAATTCGGCGCAAATCAGCGCGGGCGCGGCGGCGCGGGCGAGCACGTCGGGAAGACGATTTCACTCATGATAATCACTCGTTCCGGAACGAGTGATTATCAGCAGTTCTTCCGAAGCCGCCTCGTGATTGCTTCCTAAGGATTCTCTTGTCCGGTCTGCAAGCTCAAAAACGGGTTCCCATGCTGAATCTGTGCGAGCGCCCAAGTTCGCCCGAGGGGAGCACGGCGTAGTCGAGGTTCCACTTCCCGTTACGGAAGCCCAAGCCCATCGTCAGGCCGCGCGCCGCGTCGAAGCCCGAGCCACCGGCGATCGCCGTCTGCGTTGTGTAACCCGCACGCAGGTAGAAGTTCTTAACGGCCTGATACTCGCCTCCGAAAGCCGCGTCCGTCCCCGCGCCGCGCGGACCGTTGATCAACTCGGCCGCCGCAATATGGCCGCCGTCGAACTTGTAGGCCGAGCCGAGAGCGAGCCTCAGCGGAAGGTCGTTGCGCTGATCCTGAAACTTGAGACCAGGGCCCAGGTTACGCATCGCCGCCCCTAGGACGATGCGGCCCAATTCGCGTTTGGCGCCCACGTCCGCCGCGATCGCCTGAGCCTCAGTGGAGCCGATGTGGCTGCGGATGTACTTGAAGGTCGCCCCGACCTCGGCGATCTCCAGCTTGCGCGCGTAGCCGGCACTAATGGCTGCGTCCGATGCGTCGAAGCCCGCCGTCTGTCGCCCCAGGCTGTCCCGTCCATCGATCTTTCCTTGGCTCAAGTAAGTCGCCGCTGCCGCGAAGGTGCCTTGCGCGGTTGGATGCGCGTAGGCCAGGAAGTCGAGCCTTGTGCTCTCGAACATCTCGGCGTGGCTAGCGGTGAACTCTCGCTTATCGAGCTTGGCGAGCCCGGCCGGGTTCCAGTAGATCGCGTTGGCGTCATCGGCGAGCGCGGTATAGGCCCCACCCATACCCAGGCCGCGCGCCCCCACACCGATGTTGAGGAACGACGCCGTCTCAGCCGCCCAGGCAGCCTGGGTGCTCAGAACGAGGAGTGCGGCAAGCTGTGGCAATCTCATTTACTTGATGACGGCTAGCTTTCCCGTCTTACGGACATCTTCCTGCCCAGCCTTCTTCGCCGTAACGACAAACGCATAGACGCCGGAGCCGACTCCAGAGATGTCCCACACATGCTCGTAGGTGAACTGCGGTCCCAGTCCATTACCATCATCGAACGCGCCCCGGTCAAGA
>JAMPYD010000177.1 GCA_023700845.1 Elusimicrobiota bacterium
GCAACACCGGCGGCCGTTTTGCTTCCAGAGACACCTCCCATGAACTTCATCGATAAAGTCAAAGTCTACGTCGCCGCGGGCGTCGGCGGCGACGGCTGCCTCTCGTTCAAGCACGAGAAGTACATGGAGTGGGGCGGCCCCAACGGCGGCGACGGCGGCCGCGGCGGGGACGTCTGGTTCGTGGCGGCCTCGCGGCTGACCACCTTGATGGATCTGCATTTCCGCCCGCACGTGACCGCGGGCCGGGGCGGCCACGGAAAGGGCTCCCACAAGCACGGGCACAAGGGCGACGACGTTGAGATCCCCGTCCCCGTCGGCACTTTGATCTATCGCGACGGCATGCTCGTCGCCGACCTGCACAAGGACGGCCAGCGCTGGCGCGCCGGCGAAGGCGGCCGCGGCGGCCGCGGCAACTGGTCCTTCAAGACCCGCCTCAACAACGCGCCCCGCCTCGCCGAGAAGGGCGGCCCGGGCGAGAAGGTCACGCTCGACATGGAGCTCAAGCTCCTCGCCGACGTCGGCCTCGTCGGCTACCCGAACGCCGGCAAGTCGAGCTTCGTCTCCCGCGTGTCGAACGCGCGCCCGAAGATCGCCAACTACCCGTTCACCACGTTGTCGCCCAACCTCGGCGTCGCCTACCACAAGCACGTCAGCTTCGTCGTGGCCGATCTGCCGGGCCTCATCGAGGGCGCGGCCGACGGCAAGGGCCTCGGCGTCAAGTTCCTCAAGCACACCGAGCGCTGCCGCCTGCTGATCCATCTCATCGACCCCGCCGGCTACATGGGCGAGGACCCCGAGGCCGGCATCAAGACCATCGAGAAGGAGCTCAAGAAGTTCAGCCCCAAGCTCGCGACCAAGCAGAAGCTCCTCGTGCTCAACAAGACGGACCTGCCGGAAAGCGCGGAGGTCCTCAAGAAGCTCAAGAAGAAGCACAAGGGGATCCTGGCGATCTCCGTGGCCACCGGCGACGGGGTGGACGCCCTCCTCGACAAGGTCATCGCCGAGCTCGCCAAGCACGACGGCCCCATCCACTTCGCCGAGAAGACGGTCGACGACTCGATCCACAAGGTGGAGCAGGGCTTCACCGTCGAGAACCAGGGCGGCGGCAGCTTCATCCTGCGCGGCAAGTTCGTCGAGCGGGCGTCGGCGATGCTCGACGTCAGCCTGCCCGAGGCGATCAACCGCTACCAGCACACGCTCAAGCGCATCGGCGTGGACCGGGCGCTCAAGAAGGCGGGCGTGCAGAGCGGCGATCGCGTCCGCTGCGGCGAATTCGAGTTCGAGTGGTCCAACACCCCGCTCAAGCGCATCACCGCCAAGCGCGGCGACGGCCGCACGCGCATCGGCATCGGCAAGAAGTGATGGCGGACACGCTCAAGGCCTACGAGGCGAAGCTCTCGGACGCGGACGACGTCTCCGGGGCCTACCGCTTCTGCCAGGACCTGGCGGATTCGCACTACGAGAATTTTCCGGTCGCGTCCCTGCTGCTGCCCAAGCGCCTGCGCAAGCACGTCGCCGCGCTGTACGCCTTCGCGCGCATCGCCGACGACATGTCCGACGAGCCCGAGTACGAGGGCCGGCGCCGGGACTGCCTCCTCAATTGGCGCTCGATGCTGGCCGACGTCGGCAAGCGCCCGCCGACGCACCCCGTCTTCCTGGCGCTGGGGGAAACGATCCGGGAGCTGGAGCTGCCGAAGGAGCCCTTCGACGACCTTCTCTCCGCCTTCCTTCAGGACACGGAGAAGAGCAGCTACGCCACCTTCGACGAGGTCGTCGATTACTGCCGCCGTTCCGCGAACCCGGTCGGGCGGATCGTCCTGATGATCCACGGCTACAAGGATCCGGAGCTGTTCCGCTACTCGGACGCGATCTGCACCGGGCTGCAGCTGGCCAATTTCTGGCAGGACGTGTCCGTCGACCTGAAGAAGAACCGCGTTTACATCCCCGACGAGGACTTCAAAGCCCACGGCTACTCCGAGGCCGACCTGCGCATGGGCGTCTACAACGAGCGCTTCAAGAACCTCATGAAGTTTCAGGTCGCCCGCACGCGCGCGCTGTTCGAGCAAGGCCGCCCGCTGCCGGCCTTGCTGCGTTGGCCGCTCTCGCTCGAGATCCGCCTGACCTGGTACGGCGGCATGCAGATCCTCAAGCTGATCCATAAGCTCGACTTCGACACCATCCGAACGCGTCCGACCCTGAAGAAACGGGAATGGATTCCGCTGGTCGCGCGCGCCCTCATCGGCACATGACCTCCGCGCCGCCTCGGGCCGAGAAGAAGTCGAACTTCTTCCTGGGCTTCCTGCTCCTCTCGAAGCCCAAGCGCGAGGCGCTGTCCGCCGTCTACGCGTATTGCCGGCTGATCGACGACATCGTCGACGAGGGCCTGCCCAAGGACGAGGCCCGCCGCCAGCTCGATTTCTGGCGCGAGGAGATCGAGCGCCTCTACCAGGGCGCGCCGACCCACGACGTGTCGCGGGCGCTCCTCAAGCCGGTCGCCGACTACAAGATCCCCAAGGAACCGTTCCTGGAGATGATCCGCGGCTGCGCGATGGACCTCGACGGGACCCGCTACGAGACGATCGCCGACCTCGAGAGCTACATGCGCGGCGTGGCCTCCTCGGTCGGGATCATGTGCGTCCACATCTTCGGTTGGACCTACACGTCCAAGGAGCGCATCTACGAGTTCGCGACCACGTTCGGCTACGCCTTCCAGCTGACCAACATCATCCGCGACGTCGGCGCCGATCTCGAGATCGGCCGCGTCTATCTGCCGCTGTCCGAGATCAAGGAGGCGGGCTACTCGGTCGACCGGCTCGTCCTCCGCGACCACGGCCCCGCGTTCGACCGCCTCATGGAGGGGCAGTACAAGCGCGCGAAGGCGTACTACGCCCGCGCCCGGAACATGGTGGACTTCCGCGACCGGCTGGGCCTTCTGCCCGCCGAGGTCATGGCCTTCGTCTACGAGGGCCTGCTCGACGAAATCAGGGCGCGCGAGTTCCGCGTGCTCTTCCAGAAGACGACCCTCCCCGGCTGGCGCAAGCTGGCCCTCGCGCTGCGGGCCTGGCTGTACTGCCATGGGATCTGAAAAAAACGACGTCATCGTCCTCGGCGGCGGCTTCGCCGGCCTGAGCTGCGCCGTCGCCCTGGCGAAAAAGGGCCGCAAGGTCCTGGTGCTCGACAAGAAGCCCCATCTCGGCGGACGGGCCTACTCGTTCCGGGAGAACGGTCTCGACGTCGACAACGGCCAGCACCTGTTCATGGGCTGCTACCTCGCGACGCGCGAATTCCTGAAGACGATCGGGACCGAAGCCGGGCTCGATATTTACGAGGACGTCGTCGTGGATTACGCCGAGGCGGGCGGCGGGCGCGACCGCCTGTCCTGCCCCTCGTGGCTCCCGGCTCCGCTGCATCTGGCCGCCGGACTTATAGGCCTCAAGGGCGTCTCGTTCGGCGAGAAAACGGCGCTGCTCGCGTTCGACCGCGCGCTCAAGTCCATGAGGACCGGCGCGATTCCCGATTCCGTCGAGAGGATGACCGTCCGCGCCTGGCTGACGTCGCTGGGCCTCTCGGCGAATTTCCAAACGCGCTTCTTCGATCCGGCCGCGATCGGCATCCTCAACGACGCGCCCGAGGTCGCCTCGGCCGCGGGGTTCGTGCAGGCGCTGCGTCAGATGTTCTTCACCGGCCGCGAGTCCTCGCGCTTCGCGCTGGCGAGGACCGGCCTCTCCGAGCTGTACACCGACGCCGCGCGCGACTACGTCGAGGCCCGCGGCGGGCGCGTGATCTCGAACGCGCGGGCCGCGAGCCTCATCGAGGCGGGCGGCCGCGTGCGCGGGATCGTGACCGACATGGACTCGCGCTTCGAGGCGGGCCACGTCGTTTCGACCTTGCCGCCGTGGGATTTGAAGAAGCTCGGTCTTCCCGCCGCGCTGCGCGGCCGCTGGGAGGAGCTCAAGCCCGCGCCGATCGTTGGCGCGACGCTCAAGCTCGACCGCCCGGTGATGACCGAGCGGTTCCTGGGCATGCTCCGCACCGAGACCCACTGGGTGTTCAACAAGACCTTGATCCACGGGACCAAGGAGCAGGGCCAGACCGTGGCCGTGGTCATCTCCGGCGCGCACAAGCAGATCGGGTATTCGCCCGAGAAGATCATGGCCGCGGCGGCCCGCGATCTCGCGGCGTGCCTGCCCGAGTTCTCGAAGGCGAAGATTCTGGCGAGCAAGGTCGTCAAGGAGCCCTTCGCGACGCTCTCGCCCGTTCCCGGCGACGAAGCCAAGCGCCCCGAGCCCGGGACCGGCATGCCCGGCTTCTCCTTCGCGGGAGACTGGACGCGGACGGGCCTCCCGGCCACGATCGAGTCGGCCTGCCTGTCCGGCCGGATCGCGGCCGAAAAGATCTGAGCCGCCGATTCACTCATGATAATCACTCGTCCCGGGACGAGTGATTATCGATAGTTTTCGCGGAACGACGACTGTTTCCGGAAACGGTCGGGAACTCGCGCCGGTGCGAGCGATATTCGCGAAAAAGATATAATCGGTTCACCCGACGGAGGAGCCAGTCAATGATCAAGTCCGATAAGTGGATCCGCGAGATGTCCCAGACCAAGAAGATGATCGACCCGTTCGTCGAGCATCAGGACGGCAAGGATAAGATCTCGTACGGGCTGTCCTCGTACGGCTACGACATCCGCGTGGCGGACGAATACAAGGTCTTCACGAACGTGCACGGCACCGTCGTGGACCCGAAGGACTTCGACGCGAAGGCCTTCGTCGACATCAAGGCCCCGACCTGCGTCGTGCCGCCGAACTCCTTCGCGCTCGCCCGCTCCCTCGAGAAGTTCTCGATCCCGCGCGACGTGCTGGCGGTGTGCCTGGGGAAATCCACCTACGCGCGCTGCGGCATCATCATCAACGTGACTCCCCTTGAGCCCGGCTGGGAAGGGTACCTGACCATCGAGATCTCCAACACCACGCCGCTGCCCGCGAAGATCTACTCGAACGAGGGCATCGCCCAGCTCCTGTTCTTCGGGGGCGACCAGCTCTGCGAGACCTCGTACTCCGACCGCAAGGGCAAGTACATGGACCAGGTCGGCGTGGTCCTGCCCCGCATCCTCGCCGCCAAGTGAAGCTCGCGCTCCTTCTGCTGGCGGCCGTCGCGGCCCGGGCGGGGGATTTGGGCGGGCACGAGCCGGCGGCGGCGGAGCCCGTCGTCGCGGCGGAGGACCGCGCGGCGGTGCTCGAGGAGATGTGGCAGCGCCGCATCCTTCTGCCGGACCAGCCGGCCTGGGCGCCGGCCGACGCC
>JAMPYD010000178.1 GCA_023700845.1 Elusimicrobiota bacterium
GGAAGGTCCTCGCCGCGGCGCGCGAGAAGGTCCTCGACCGTCTCGGCGAACACGCGCGCGTCCCGCAGAGGCGCCAGCGCCCGCGCGGCGCGGCGGCAGGCGGCGCCGGCCCGCGCGCACTCGCGGTCGACGGCGGTCCCCCGCCCGAGCTTCAGCAGGGCGCGCGCCCGCCGCAGGCGCCGGCGCGCCTCGTGGACGGCCCGGCTCGTCGGGGGGCGGCGCGTCAGCCACCGGCGGGCCCGCTCGACGTCGATCATGGGATTCACGTCCGCTTCCGCCGCAACGAAGCGACCCCGGTCGCCTTGGCCCGTTCGTTGCGCCGGGTCATGCGGGTACGGAGGGTCCATGAGCTTGAACACGCGATTGCGGCGCCTGCTCGAGGTGTCCACGGCCCTGATGCTGATCGCGTTCCTGGCCACGGCGCTGGCCCTGCGCGCCCCCGAGCCCCGGTCGGGCGCGGCCGACAACCCCGTGACGCTCAACATCCGGACTATGGTCTATCACTGCCCGGCCTGCGACCTGACCCGCCACTGCGGGACCGACTGCGTGGTGCTGGCCCTCGCCGAGGCGCGCCGCCGGGGCGGCCGCCCCTGCACGACGTGCGGCGGCATCTGCCTGGCGCGCGCGCCGGGAGAGTGAGCGCCTTCCCGCCCCCACCTCAGCGCTTGGACGGCGGATGCAGCTCGGCCTCGCGGGCGCGCTCCCCTAGCTCCCGAAGGCGCTCGGCGGGCAGGCGCTCCCGCAGCAGCGGGAACAGGGTCTTCTCCTCGTAGGCCAGGTGCGCCTCCACCTCGTCGCTCATGCGGCCCAGCAGCTCGCGCAGGCGATGGACGTGCTCCCCGTCGAAGGTGAACGCGACGGCGCCGAAGATCTTCATGATGTCGGCGACCGCCCGGCGGCCGTCCTCGAAGGCGGCCCGCATCGCCGCGTCCAGCTCGAACTGGCCGGCGATCTCCTTCATGAACTCCTCCTCCGACGACTCGTGGGCGCGGAAGGAGGCGAAGAACCCCTCGATGTCCCGGCGCAGGCGCTGGCAGTCGAGCGAGACGCAGTCGTCCCAGCCGACCCCGTGCGGCCGCTTGAACTGGGCTCCGAGACCGGCGAGCTCCGCGCGCAAGGCCCCGTGCCGCTCCTGAAAGACGTCGATGATGTCCATAACCCCCTCCCCCGAGAGGCCGCCCCGGGTCTATCTCAAGGACCTTTCGCGCGCGGGCGCGGCGCCCCCGGCGACGCGCAGGGCGTGAAGCGCCCGGCTCGGGACGGGAACGGCCAGCACCGGGATCGAGGAGCGCCGGAGCACCTGCTCCAGCGTCGTTCCGAAGAACGCGTCCTTGATGAGGGATTTTCCATGCGCGACGAGAACGATCCAATCCTGGCCTCTTCGTGCCTTCAGTATGCCCTTCACGGCGTCGCCGACGGCGGCCTCCGACTCCGGCCGGCAGCTCTTGAGAACCTGCGGCGGCAAGCGGTGGATGAGAGAGGTCAGGCGGTACTGGAGGTTCCCGCTCCAGACCGGATCGTCGGTCACGTGCAGGACCTTCAAGCCCGCCGACAGGACCGCGGACGCGGCCGCGGCGTAGGCGAATCCGTACTCCGAATAGGGGGTGAAATTCACGGGCGCCAGGATCGAGCGGATCTCCCGCACCTCCCCGCGCGCCGCGAGCACCGGGACCGGCGACGTGCGGATCACGGCCTCCGCCGTCGAGCCGAGCACGGCCCGGCGCAGCCCCCGGCGTCCGTGCGTGCCGACGACGATCAGGTCCGCGCGGTGAAGGCGGGCGTGTCCGACGACGCTCCGCGCCGGGTCGCCGTCGAGGATCGTGACCTTCACGCCCTCTCCGACCCTCGCCCGGATTTCCTCGCGGAGCTCGCGGATGCCGGACGCGGTCAGGCCGGCCGGGGGCATCAGGTCCACCCCCGCCTGCCAGGGCTCGACGTAGACGACCTCCAGGGCCGCTCCGCAGCTCCCGGCGAGCGCGGCGGCGTGCCGCCACGCCGTGCGAGACGCGTCCGAAAGATCGTAGGCGACGAGTATCTTCTTCGGAGGGAATCGGATCATAAAGCCCCCAGTCCGCGCATACACCGGGGCGCAACGAACCGGCCTATAGGCGGTCGGCGACCAGGACGGCGAGCACGAGGGGCAGGTAGGCGAGGGAGGCGAGAAACACGCGGCGGGCCGACGCCTGCGTCAGTTCGCGGGCGGCGGCCAGCGACAGCAGCAGGAAGAGTCCTCCCAGCGAGAGCGCCGTGAACAGGTACGCGCCCCCCGCCAGGCCCAGCCCGAAGGGCAGGACCGAAACGGCGAGCAGCAGCGCCGCCGTCGCCGCCATCTGCCAGGCCACCTCGGCGCCGGACGGATCGGTGACGGAATAGACCCGATAGCCGCCGAGCGCGTAATCCTCCCGGTACAGCCAGGCGAGCGCCAGGAAATGCGGCATCTGCCACAGGAATTGAATTCCGAACAGGACCGCCGCCGACGCGTCGAGCGCGCCGCCCGCCGCCGTCCAGCCGATCACCGGCGGGAGCGCCCCGGGGATCGCGCCGACCCAGGTCGACAAGGGCGAGAAGCGCTTCATCGGGGTGTAGACGAGCAGGTAGCTCGCCAAGGTGAAGGCCGTCAGCGCGCACGCGGTCCCGCCGACCTTCCAGTACAGGAGCCCGAGCCCGGCCGCGCCCCACAGCAGGCCGAGCGCGTGCGCGGCGGCGGGCGTCACGCGCCCCGTCGGGATCGGGCGGCGCGCGGTGCGCCTCATCCTCGCGTCGAGGTCCGCCTCGAGGACCTGGTTGAGGCACCCCGTCGAGGCCGAGGCCAGCGCCACGCCGATCACGGTCCACAGCAGGCGCGTCGCGTCGAGAGGCCCCCGGGAGGCCAGCGCGAAGCCCGCCGCCGCGCACAGCGCCACGAGCGCGGTGATGCGCGGCTTGGCCAGCTCGAGGTACGCCTTCATCAGGCCCTGACCCCGTAGTCGTAGGGATCGCTCTCCGCCTTGGGCGGGGTCTTGAAGTTCCCGTGCGGGGGCGGAGAGGCCGCCTTCCACTCGAGGGTCAGAGCCTCCCACGGGTTCTCCCCCGCCTTCTCGCCGCCGCGCAGGGAGGTGAAGACGTTGTACGCGAACACGATCACCGACGAGCCGACGACGAGGGCCGCGACGCTGGCGAAGGTCTGGACCGGGTCCATCCACGCCGGGAAGTCCGCGACGTGGCGGCGCATGCCGTGGTTGCCGAGCCAGAACAGCGGGATGAAGACGGCGTTGAAGCCGACGAACATCAGCGCGCACTGGATCTTGGCCAAGGTCTCGTTGAGGCGCCTGCCGGTCATCTTCGGGAACCAGTGATGGAAGCCGGCGAAGAAGCCGAACACCGCGCCGCCCATGATCGTGAAGTGGAAGTGGGCGACGATGAACCAGGTGTCGTGCAGGTGCAGGTCGGTCGGCGCGTCGGCGAGCGGGATGCCGGTCAGGCCGCCGATGAGGAAGTTGGCGACCATCGCCAGCGCCCACAGCGCCGGCGAGTCGAGGCGCAGCTTCGCCTTCCACAGCGTGCCCATCACCGAGAGGAAGACGACTCCGGTCGGGATCGAGATGAGCTCGGTGTTGATCATGAACGGCAGCTTCAGCAGCATCCACATGCCCGAGGTGAACATGTGGTGGGCCCAGACGATGAAGCTCAGCGCGGTGATCGTCATCAGGGCGCCCGCGACGAGCTTATAGGCGAACAGCGGCTTGCGCGCGTACACCGGCAGGATCTCGAGCACCGCGCCGAAGGCGGGAAGGATCATGATGTACACGGCGGGGTGCGAGTAGTACCAGAACAGGTGCTGGTACAGGAGGACGTTCCCGCCGAGCTCCGAGGAGAAGAACGTCGTGTGCATGACGCGGTCGAAGGTGACCATGATCAGCGACGCGGCGACGACCGAGGTCCCCATGATCTGGATGATCGCGGTCGCGACGATCGACCAGGTGAAGATCGGCACGCGCCTCCAGCCCATGCCGGGGGCGCGCATCGTGAGCACCGTGGCGACGAAGTTCACGCCGCCGAAGATCGAGGAGAAGCCGGCGGTGACGAAGGCAAGCACAAACATCTGTTTACCGATGGTCGTGCCCTGGGTCGAAAGCGGAGCGATGGCCGTCCACCCGAAGTCGAGGCCCCCGAGGAACGGAGACGCCAGAAGGAGGACCACGGCCGGCGGCAAAAGCCAGAAGCTCAGCGCGTTCAGACGCGGGAAAGCCATGTCGCGAGCGCCGATCTGCAAGGGCACGATGAAGTTGCCCAGGCCGCCAGCGGTCGCGATGAGCGCCACCACGACCATGGTGATGCCGTGAAGAGACATCACCGTCACGTACTGCTCGGGCGTCAGGTACTGCAGGCCGTGACGGGCGAGCTCCAGGCGCATCGTCAGCGCGAGCAGGCCGCCGACGAGGAAGATGATCACGGCGGCGACGGTGTACTGGATTCCGACCACCTTGTGGTCGACGTCGAACGAGAAGTAGCGCGCGACGCCGTGCTTCTCCTCGGGCTCGACGCCCAGGGCGTAGGTGCGCATGGCCTTGGCGCCGCCGACGACGCCGAGGAAGACGAGCAGGGCGGCGAGGTAGCCGAGCACGCAGGCGGCCTGCGGGCCCAGCGGGCCCCTCAGGCCCAGATAGCCGGCGACGAACACGACGACGCCGGCGGCGAGTGCTGAGAAAAATTCGGTCATTTCATTCTCCGGTCGATGGGCCTAGAATTCCGCCTTCATGTTGCTCTCGAAGTCCTCGTGCTCGAGGACCTCGACGGTCGCCAGCATGTCGTAGTGGTCGCGCCCGCAGAGCTGGTTGCACAGGAGCGTGTACTCGCCGAGCTTCGTCGGCGTCAGGATCATCGGGATCGCCTTGCCGGGCACCGCGTCCTGCTTGAGGCGGAACTCGGGGACCCAGAAGGCGTGGACGACGTCCTTCGAGGTCAGGATGAGGCGGTGGCGCTTGCCCTTCTCCATGAACAGCTTGGCGCCGTACGTCTTGTACTGCGGGTAGTAGAACTCCCAGCTGAATTGCGACGCGCGGACCTCGATGTCGATGTCGGCCGAGGGATCGCTGATGATCGCGCGCAGCTCGTGCGCGCCGAGCGCCGCCAGCGACAGCGTCAGCGCGACGCTGATCGCGATCCAGCCCACCTCGACGACGCGGCCGCGGCTCTTGTCGAACTTCTCGCCCTGCTCGGCCCGGTTCCCGGCCCGGAAGGCGACGACGCAGTAGATCAGGTAGGCCATGACGAGGGCGTAGATCACGCCCTCGACGACGAGCAGCCCGTTCCA
>JAMPYD010000179.1 GCA_023700845.1 Elusimicrobiota bacterium
GTGCTCATCATCGGCGATTTCACCGCGATGGTCGGGGACCCGTCGGGCCGCGACTCGACGCGCCCGACGCTCACCGCGGCCGAGGTCAAGGCGAACGCGGCCACCTACCAGGAGCAGGCGTTCAAGGTCCTCGACAAGAGCCGCACCGAGCTGCGCTTCAACTCCGAGTGGCTGACGCCCTTCATGCGCGACTCCCTGCTCGACACGCTCAAGCGCCACACGGTCCAGCAGGTGCTCGCGCGCGAGGACTTCAAGAAGCGCATCGCCGAGAACTCCCCCATCTCCTTGCTCGAGGTGATGTACCCGCTGATGCAGGGGTACGACTCCGTCGCGGTCAAGGCCGACGTGGAGCTCGGCGGCAACGACCAGCTGACGAACCTGCTGATGGGCCGCAAGATGCAGGTCGACGCGGGCCAGGAGGCGCAGGTCGCGCTGACGGTCCCGCTGCTCGTCGGCCTGGACGGCGAGAAGAAGATGTCGAAGTCCTACGGCAACTCGATCGCCCTGAACGACCCGCCCAACGACATGTTCGGCAAGACGATGCGCGTGTCCGACGAGCTGATGCTCGACTACTACACCTTGCTGACCGACGCCGACCTCGACGCGGTCAAGGCCGAGCACCCGATGAAGGCCAAGAAGGCGCTTGCGCGCCTCCTCGTCGGAAAATATCATGGAGAGGCGGCCGCCGAGGCCGCGTTCCGGTATTTCGAGAGCACGTTCTCGAAGAAGGAGCAGCCGACCGACCTGACGGAGAAGGCCGTCGGAAAGAATCTGCCGCTGTCGAAGATCATCGCCGAGGTGACGGGCAGCTCCGGAAGCGAGGCTCGCCGCCTCGTCGAGCAGGGCGGGGTCCAGATCGACGGCGTGAAGGTGACCAAGGACGGGCCCGTCGCGGACAAGCCTTCGTTCACGTTGAAGGTCGGCAAGCACAAGTTTTTCAAGATATCTCAGTAGGGAGCCCCCGATGAAGCTGATCGCCGCGACGCTCGCGCTGTTCCTCGCCGCCTCGGTCCCCCTCCGCGCCCAGGACGATTCGTGGGACGCGCGCCTCGGCGCGGTCTCCGGGGACGTGACGGTCGTCTCCGCCGACGGCTCGCCCGACGCGGCGGGCGAGGACGGGATGCCGCTCGAGGAGGGCGACCGCGTCGTCGTGGGCGAGGGCGGCTCGGCCGAGGTGGCGCTCGACGGCGGCAGCCTGATCACGGTGCGCGAAAAATCAGACTTCAAGATCGAGAAGTCCGCGAAGGGCGACACCTCCTTCTTCCTCCAGTTCGGCTCCCTGCTCGCGAAGATCCAGAAGCTCGGCAATCAGCGCATGCGCGTGCGCACCCCCACCGCCGTCGCCGCGGTGCGCGGCACCGAGTTCGGCGTCGACGTCGACGGCGACAACACGCACGTCGGCGTCTTCGACGAGGGCAAGGTCGAGGTCGAGGGCGGCGCCGGCGGCAAGCCCGAGCTTCTGATCGCCAACCAGGAGACCTCGGTGGCCAAGGGCGCGGCGCCCATCCACGCGATCCAGCTCCAGCGCTTCGCCGCGCACCGCGCCCTGATGCGCGGCCACGGCCGGCGGCTGGCGGCGATCCGGGCGAAGTGGAAGGCCCTGCCTCCCGAGGCCCGGCGCGACCTGCGCAAGAAGCTCCTGGAGCGCGCGCGGGAGAACCGCCGGAAGCTCCTCGACAAGCGCGCGGCGCTGAAGCAGAAGGCCGAGGAGAAGCGCAAGCAGAGCGCCGAGCGCGGCCAGCAGCGCCGCCAGGAGAACCTGCGCAAGATGGAAGAGCGGCGCAACAAGGCCCGCGGCGGGGCCCGGAGGGAGCGCCGGTGAGCCGCGCCGTCGAGAAGGCGAAGTCCCCCGCCGCGCCGCCCGCGGACCCGACGACCCTCTCGGGCATTCCCGTGAAGCGGGAATACGGCCCCGAGGACGCGCCGGCGCCCGAGTCGGCCGGGCGCCCCGGCCAGTTCCCGTTCACTCGGGGGCTCAAGAGCGGCGGCTACCGGATGACGCCGTGGACGATGCGCATGTTCGCCGGCCACAAGACCGCCAAGGACACCAACGAGCGCTTCAAGTACCTGCTCGAGCACGGCCAGACGGGCCTGTCCACCGCGTTCGACCTGCCGACCTTGATGGGCCTCGACTCCGACGATCCCCGCTCGCTGGGCGAGGTCGGCCGCGAGGGCGTCGCCGTGGACAGCCTCGCGGACATGGAGACCCTCTTCGCGGGCATCGACCTGGGCAAGGTGTCGACGTCGATGACGATCAACCTGCCCGCGCCCGTCGTCTTCGCGATGTACATCGCGCTGGCCAAGAAGCAAAACGTGCCGCTCAATCGCGTGCGCGGCACCTGCCAGACCGACATCCTCAAGGAGTACATCGCGCAGAACGAGTACCTCTACCCGCCGGAGCCCTCGATGCGGCTCGTGCTCGACCTCATCGAGTACTGCGTCAAGGAGGTCCCGCGCTTCTACCCGATCTCGATCTCGGGCTACCACATCCGCGAGGCCGGGGCCGACGCGGTGCAGGAGCTCGCCTTCACGCTCGCCGACGGGCGCGACTACGCCGAGCGCCTGATCAAGCGCGGCCTCGCCGTCGACGACTTCGCCTCCCAGCTGTCCTTCTTCTTCGACGTGCACAACCACTTCTTCGAGGAGATCGCCAAGCTGCGGGCCGCGCGCTCGATCTGGGCGAAGCTCATGAAGAACGAATTGGGGGCCAAGAAGGAAATTTCCTGGATGCTCCCGATGCACTGCCAGACCGCGGGCGTGAGCCTGACGGCCCAGCAGCCGCTTAACAACCTCGCGCGCGTCGCGTACCAGTCCATGGCCGCGGCGCTCGGCGGCACGCAGAGCCTGCACACGAACTCCTTCGACGAGGCGCTCGCGCTCCCGACGGACGAGGCCGTCATGCTCGCCCTGCGCACCCAGCAGATCCTGGCGCTCGAGACGGGCGTGACCGACACGCCCGACCCGTTCGGCGGCTCCTACTACCTCGAGAGCCTCACGGCCGAGGTCGAGAAGCGCGCGACCGAGATCATGACGCGCATCAAGGAGCTGGGCGGCGTCGTGCCCGCGCTCGAGAAGGGCTACTTCCACCGCGAGATCGCCGAGACCTCCTACCGCTTCGAGCTCGACCAGGCCGCGCGCCGCCGCAAGATCGTCGGCGTCAACACGCACGAGACCGCCGGCAAGGTCCCCCCCATCCTCAAGATCGACCACGCGGTCGAGAAGGGGCAGGTGCGCCGCCTCAAGAAGCTGCGCGCGGAGCGCGACAACGGCAAGGTGCAGGCGTGCCTCGCGCGCCTGCGCGCCGCCGCGAAAACCGAGGCGAACCTGATGCCGCTGATCCTCGAGTCCGTCGAAGCCTACGCCACCGTCGGCGAGGTCACCCAGGCGCTGAAGGACGTCTTCGGCGAATACCCGGTGTTCGGGGGCTGATGACATGCTGATCGCGGTCGCCGCGCCGGATCCGAGGTTCCGCGCCCAACTTGCGGGCCTGCTCGAATCCAGCGGTCACAAGGTCGTGGAGGCCGAGGCCCGTCCGGAAGCGCTGGCGGGCCTGCGCGCCGCCGCGCCCCACCTCCTCGTCGTCGCCAGCGCCGCCGACGGGGCCGCCGCCGCCTTCATCCGCGCCCTGCGCGCCCAGCCCGACATGCGCCTGCTGCCGGTGCTCTGCGTCGACCCCAAGGCCGGCGCCTCGGACACCGTGGCTTTGCTCGACGCCGGCGCCGACGACGCGATCACCCGCCCGTTCCAGCCTCCGATCTTCCTCGCGCGCGTGCGCACCTTGCTGCGCCGCGTGGTCTGGGCCGGCGACGCGCCCGAGGAGATCGTCACCGTGCTGACCGGCGGCCCCATCGAGCTCAAGCTCGTCTCCCGCCAGGCGATCGTCGTCGGCAAGCCCGTCGAGCTGACCCGCCTCGAGTTCGACCTGCTCGCGCACATGCTCAAGCACCCCGACCGCGCCTTCAAGCGCGACGAGCTCCTGTCCGCGGTCTGGAACTACCCGGGCAACGTCGAGACGCGCACCCTCGACAAGCACGTCGAGTCGCTGCGCCGCAAGGTCGGCCCCTGCGCCGCCCTGATCCAGACCGTGCACGGCGTCGGCTACCGCTTCACCCCCGGCGACCCGGTCCGGCGCTGACTCTGCGAAGTTCTTTTCACGAATTCTTCACGGGACGCGTTGGCCCCGGCCCCCGCTCCCCGCTATACTCTGGAACGCGCGCGCGCGTACTGATGACCAGGAACGACCACTCGTGGACGCGGCTTCCGCTCGGCGCGGCATGCGCCGCCCTGCTGCTCGCCGCCGTCCCGGCCCGCGGCCAGGCCCTGTTCCAGGAGAAGACCTCGGCGAACGCCACGAGCATCACCGGGACCAACTGGACCACGCCGACCAACATCCAGACCGACAACGGCGCGTACGCCAGCTACAACGCCACGACCCAGGACTGGATCGTCGTCAAGACGTTCGGCTTCTCCATCCCGACCGCCTCGGTGATCGACGGCGTCGAAGTCGTGGTCCAGGGCTATTCGCCGAACACCCAAACGACCCGCCGTGTCTTCGACGCGGCCCTGACCAAGAACGGCTCGGCCGTGGCGGGGGCGGCCGTGACCGCCCTCGTGATGCCCAATCCCTCCGACGCCGACGTCGCGGTGAGCAGCGCGGGCGCCTTCTGGAACACGACCTGGACGGCGGCCGACCTCAACAGCGCCAACTTCGGCGTGATGTTCCGCGACAACAACGCGACCGCCCACGTCCTCTACTTCGACTCGATGACGGTGACCGCCCACTACCGGACCATCGACGACATCACCGTCACTCCCACCGCGATGGCCCCGGGCACCGTCGCCCAGGGCTCCGACTACGCCGTGGAGAAGCTGTCGCTGGCGACGAACGCGAATACCGCGACCTGGACGGCGGTGACGGTGACCAAGACCGGGACCCTCGCCGACGGCAGCGTCACGGCGGTCAAGATCTACCTCGACGCCAACGGCAACGGGACCTACGAGAGCGGCTCCGACACCTTGGTGTCCTCGGGGGCCAACACCTTCACCGCCGGCTCGGCGGCCATCACCTTGTCCGCGGCGCAGACCATCACGACGACCCCCAAGGTCTATTTCGTGACGTACACGTTGAGCGCGCTCGCGACGGTGGGAAACACGGTCGGCGCCACGATCGCCTCCGGCGCCCTGACGGCGACCTACCCGGACACGGTGCTGACGACGAACCTTCCGGCCAGCTCGGGGAACTCGACGTTGACCGACGGCGCCGACACCGTCACGGTGACGCCGACGAA